>DGTJ01000008.1 GCA_002393725.1 Prevotella sp. UBA4339
AATTATAATTAATATATTTATATGATATATTTTTCCCCCTCAAGGGTGAATTCAAATTCCTTAATGACTAAATGACTAATGACTAAATGACTAAATCAAAGACATTCAAGATGCTTTTTTTTCGGAAATATTTGGTTGTTACGAGATTTTTTTGTACCTTTGCAATGGCTAATGAAAGGAGTGGGAAGCAGCCATCAACAATAGAAGAAATTGCGAGGTAAAATCTAGGATTGCGCGCATTTACGGTAGCATAGTCTTCTTAAAAAAGAATCCCCGCCCCTTGATGAGCGAGGATTATCATATCGGATGAGCCGCATGCCGGAGCTATGTCTGTCACTAACGGCTGAGCACCTTCTTACCCGAAACGACTCTTATGCCGTGAGTCATGGAGTTCTTGTCCTGCACGACTCCCCTCAGGTCGTAGGCCACGCCCTGCTCCCGACCTTGAGCCTCAGCAGCCTCGATGCCAGCCGTCTGCATCCTGTCAAGCTCGAAGGTAGCGATTACGGGATAGTGGTCGCCCAAGGGCTTGCCTTCATACTGGTAGCCAGTCCTGTCAATCGTGAAGCTTACGGGAGTGATCTGCGTACCGCCTATAGGATTGATATAGAGGATCTTGTCGAGAGTCTCGTCGGCCGGTTTCTCGCCGTCCAGCTGAGGATAGCTGCCGCCATTGCACTTCTCTACCCACACGTCGCCGCATGTGGCCTTGCCCGAAGCATTGATAGCGTCGACGAACTGCGTCTTCACCGAGTCACGACAGTAATAGCTGTTCATGTCGCCAGCCACGATGACAGGTCTGCTGTCCAGATGCTCCATGATATAGTCGCGGAGCTGCCTCCATTGCGAGAGTCGTGCAGCCTTGTCGCGGGCATCGTTCTTCTTCTGCTCGTCGCGGCCGCTGCTGGCATCCATGTGCATGTTGTACACCACCACCTTCTGCCCGTCGGCCAGAGTGACGTCATGCCTGCGGAATCCCTTGGTGATCATGTCGTCGAAGTCGTGGCTGAACTTTCCGAAGCACTGATTCCAGGCCACGCGCTCATAGCCAGTGTCCTGCACATCCTTCTTCCAGAGCATGTTAAGGCCGTCGCACTCAAACTTCAGGTTCTGCAGGTGGGCAAAGTCGATATCCTTCTCCTCCACTATTACTCCGCCGCTCCATTCGTCATGCTCATAGCCCGCAAAGAGCCTCGACCATATCTCCCAACGGTAGTTGAAGTCTTCCTGCAGACAGAGGATGTCGCAGTCTTTCTTAGCCAGATACTCGCTGACGCGCTCGCTTCCGGCCGACTTCGGGCCGTCGGGATTGACATTGAATACGAAGATCTTGCCCGGCAGTCCGTCGACGTTAAGCGACATGAGTGTGAATGTAGACTTCTCCTGAGCACTTGCCCCCGATGCTACGCACCACGCTAATACCAGTGCTCCTATGATGCTGTATATTCTTGATGTTTTCATATTGTGTCGCATTGAGATATTAGTTTTCGTCATAGATATTCACATTGTTCTCCTTGAGCCAGTCGATGAGATAGCGCTGATAGAATCCGGTGAGGAATGGCTCAGCAGTACTTGCCTCCTCGCTGCGGGCATCGGCAGTGACCTTACGGGCAGAGCTTGGCTCGGAGTTTAGGTAAGCGAAGACCTCCTGAATGTCGTTCAAGTCTATACCACAGTCATTGAGAATCAGCAGCACCTCTGCCGTTGAAGTGCCCAAGCCCTTCAGTGTCGACTCCAATTGTATCAGCATCTCCAGGAATCCCATTGCGCCAGAAGATGCACCAGAAGAGCTGCCAATGCCTGAAGTAAGGCTCTTCACGGCTCCCTTCACGTCGATGCCCTTCGACTCCAGCGCACGGATGATGCCCATCAGCGTGGCAGATTCTATGAGGTCGGCATAGTGGGTGTTCAGCTCTCCGTCGTAATATAGTATAGGTGTAGCTGTCAGCGTGGCAGCAAGCGTTATGTAGAATATGGCCCCTCCTTCAATAGAATGCTCCTTCAACGGCAGGAAGTAGTTGGTCTGCAGGCGTGTGCGCTCAGGTATGACCGACTTCTTGAACCCCTCGCACTTCTTTCCGTTGTCATAGGTGAAGTCGCTGAGGAAGTTGATGAATGCGCGTCCTGCTGCTGGCGGCACTAAGCTGTCGCGAAGTATATGCATGGAGAAATAGCGCTGCGTGGAGTCGGGAGTCCAGCCGTTGACCATACTGTTTTTCTCTGCCAGCTTTTTTACCTTGCCGAACTCTTCTGTATCGGTGCTGAGGAACTTGTCCTGTATCAAGTCTGAGAGCGTCATTCCCTTCATCTTGTCTAAGAGATCACGCTTACTGACCTTTCCGCTACGGAACCATTCCTGGAAGTTAGATGCCAGAGGCTCCTTGAACAAGTCGCTGTACGTATACCCTAAATTCCCGTGCCGGTTGAACATGTCGAGCACCATCGGCAGACAAATGGGGTCATATGCCACCTTATCCTTATTCCTGATGTATTCGTAGTAGGCCTCCATGATATTAAAAGGCATGCCGCCAACCATTGTCTTGTCGAACTTCACCTGATCACGGTATTTCATGTCGCGCACCCGCTGTGTGGCAATGGCGTCGAATCCGCCCGAGGAGTAGCCCGCATTGATGAGGAACTTGCCCTGGCTGATGTTACGGCTGTCGAGCAGCTTCCTTGCCGCCAGCAGGCAGTCGATACTTGCCTGACCGTTGATGTCGTTGTAGCAGAACACCTGCCCGGCTCCCTTGTTCTCATTGATGCCGAATCCCAGGAAGTCGCTGCACACCACGATCCAGTTGGGTTTCAGGGGATTAGCCATCACCAAGTCCTCGCCTTCGGCAAAGCCTCGCGTGGGAGCGCAGTCAAAAGCGAGCTGCCTGTAGTGCTGATGGAGCAGGATGCCGTCGCAGGGCTGCTCGCCACTATAGACCTCCTGGGGGATGCATACATAGCCGCTGAGGAGTACATCGTTGCCCTGCAGGTCTTTCGAGGTGTAGGCAATGTCGATGCGGTGCATCTGCCGGCTCGCAAGGTTGACTCCCCTGTAGCCGAAATTCCATACGGTATCCACCTCGTGGAGGATGGACACGTCGGCCGGTGTGCTTGTCTGTGCCGTTCCAAGCAAACTGAAGCTCAGAAGGCAGAACAACACACACGACCATCTTTTTGCAATCTCTCTTGTTTTCATTTCTTTATCTCTATGTCGCGCTTTACGTTGTTGCGTATCTTGGTGAGGTAGCCCTTCATGCCTTCGGCATCCTTGTTGTCGATAATCTCGAGCAGCTGCTTCAGCTCCGTGCGGATCTGCGACACCTGGTCGTGGGTGTAGGGATTGAAGAGTATTTCCTGTAGCAGATAGTCATCCTCATTGAGCACGCCCTTGGCAATGCGCATGTGGCGCTTGAAGGTGGTGCCCGGGGCATCCTGATGCTTCATGACGGCAGCAAAGACGAAGGTAGACACAAACGGTATCGACAGCGAGTAGGCCACCGTCTTGTCGTGCTCCTCGAAGCTGTACTCATAGATGTTGAGACCCAGCTTCTGGTAGAGGTCCTTGAAGAATATGCGCCCCATATAGTCACCCTCGCTGATGATGATGGCATTCTCCTCGGAGAGCTGCTGGAGATTGGCAAACGTGGGTCCGAACATCGGGTGGGTAGACACATAGCGCATGCCCGTCTGCTCATAGAAGTCCTTCAGGTCGGTCTTCACGGAGGCTATGTCGCTGATGATGCACTCCTTGGGGAGATATGGGATGACATCTTCGAACACGGGAATGGTGTATTTCAGAGTGACGGCATTGATGAGCAGTTCGGGCTTGAACTCCCGAATCTCATCAAAGGTGGTGAAACGCTGGCAGTTATACGTAAAACGCATGCGCTTGGGGTCACGCTCGAAAACAGCCACCTCATGCTCAAAGCTAAGCAGGTCGATGAAGAAACTTCCCATCTTTCCTGCACCCATAACAAGAATCTTCATAACATTTCGTTTTTAAATGATATTCTTTATGAAAGAACTACTTATTAATAATTTCAATCTGCTGGCGTACTGACTCCTCGTGGATATTCTCGAAGACATGAGCCACGAACTCCGGATCCATACCGCAGAGCGCACCCTGAGCACCACGCTTGTTGAGTATCTCATTGTAACGGTTGGCCTGCAGCACCGTCATGTTGTGCTCCTTCTTATACTGACCAATCTCACGGCACACCCTCATGCGCTTGGCGAGCAGGTCCATCAGCTGATTGTCGAGCTCATCAATCTGCTTACGCAACTGTGTGATGCCCTCAGTGGTGGTCTTCTCATCACGCACTACGAGCAGGCTCAGGATATAGTCGAGCACATCGGGAGTAACCTGCTGCTTGGCATCGCTCCAAGCCTTGTCAGGGTCGCAGTGACTCTCAACGATCAGGCCGTCGAAGCCCAGGTCCATAGCCTGCTGGCAGAGAGGAGCGATCAGCTCGCGGCGACCTCCTATATGTGACGGGTCGCTGATGATAGGCAGGTCCGGAATCCTGCGGCGCAGCTCGATGGGAATCTGCCACATCGGAGCATTACGGTAAATCTTCTGCTCATAGCTTGAGAAGCCGCGATGGATGGCACCCAGACGCTTGATGCCTGCCTGATTGATACGCTCCAAGGCACCAATCCATAACTCAAGGTCAGGATTGACGGGATTCTTCACGAACACAGGCACGTCGACTCCCTTCAGGGAATCGGCAATAGCCTGCATGGCGAACGGATTGGCTGATGTGCGCGCACCTATCCAAAGGATGTCAACACCATATTTCAGACACAGCTCCACATGCTCTGGGGTAGCCACCTCGGTGGAGACAAGCATCTTGGTGTCTTTCTTCACTTCGGCAAGCCACTTGAGGGCTGGCTCACCATGACCCTCAAAGCCACCCGGCTTGGTACGTGGCTTCCACACGCCGGCACGGAAGTTGTGACAGCCTTTCATCGCCAGTTCGCGGGCTGTCGTCATCACTTGTTCCTCCGTCTCAGCAGAGCAAGGGCCTGCTATCACGAAAGGACGTTCGTTGTCACTAGGTAAATTCAATGGGGCTAAGTCTAATTCCATAATTATATCGTTTTTTTGATTCTTTCTAATGCTTCTTCTATCTTCTCTTCCTTGGCACAGAGGGAGATGCGGATATACCGCTCGCCATTCGAGCCGAAGATGAAGCCTGGGGTGATGAACACGCGTGCCTCGTGCAATACCTTCTCAGTAAGATCCTCTACATTGGCATAGGTGGCAGGTATCTTCCCCCAGAGGAACATGCCCACCTGACTCTTGTCATAGTCGCAGCCAAGCACATCCATAATCTTCTCCGCCCACTGGCGACGACGTGCGTATGTATTGATATTGTACTCACGATGCCAAGCCTCATCATTATTATATGCCTCAGCAGCTGCAAGCTGGATGCCTCGGAAGGTACCGCTCTCGATGTTCGACTGCACCTTCAGTATCCATGAGATAAACTCAGCGTTAGTGGCGCAGAGGCCTACACGCCAGCCGGGCATATTGTGGCTCTTCGACATCGAATTGAACTCAATGCAGCAGTCCTTGGCACCCGGCACTTGGAGAATACTCAGATGCTCTTCGCTGAGAATAAAGGAGTATGGGTTGTCGTTCACCACAACGATACCATGATCCTTGGCAAACTGCACCAGGCGCTCGTAAGTGGCACGCTGGGCACGACCTCCTGTAGGCATGTTGGGATAGTTGGTCCACATCAGTCTGACATTTGATAGATCCATCTTCTCAAGCTCTTCGAAATCGGGCTGCCAGCCGTTATCCTCGCGGAGGTTATAGTTTACGATCTTTGCTCCGAGTATCTTGCTCAGGGAGGTATATGTAGGATAGCCCGGATTAGGCACAAGCACCTCGTCACCAGGATTGACAAAGGCGAGAGTGACATGAAGTATACCTTCCTTAGAACCGATCAGCGGCAGAAGTTCTGTCTTGGCATCGAGCTCGACACCATACCAGCGCTTATAGAATCCAGCCATCGCCTCGCGCAGCTCTGGCGTGCCCATAGTAGGCTGATAGCCATGAGCACTCGGCTGATGAGCCACCTCGCAGAGCTTTTCTATCGTCTGCTCCGACGGGGGCATGTCTGGACTTCCGATGGCAAGACTGATAATGTCCTTGCCTTCGGCATTGAGCTGGGCAACTTCCTTCAGCTTCCTGCTGAAATAGTACTCACTGACGAGCGACAAGCGCTCGGCTGGCTTAATTGGTCTGTTTGCCATCTTTATATTCTCCTAAAATCGTTAAATCCTTTGTTAATGGGGTTATTGCGTCAATGGCCTGACGGTAGCGGGTGAGGTCATTGTACATGACATCTACATAGAACAGGTACTCCCACTCATGACCGATGATGGGCAATGACTGAATCTTCGTGAGGTTGATCTTGTAGAACGACAATATCGCAAGCACGTGACTCAGCGAGCCTTCTTCATGAGGTAGTGAGAAGACGATACTCGACTTGTTGGCTTCCATAAGAGGGCGCAGGAGGTCGGCCTTGTTGGGGTTTGACACTACGAGGAAGCGGGTGAAGTTGTGCTTGTTGTCTTCAATATGGTTTTCAAGCACCTTCAGTCCGTAGAGCTTTGCAGCCTCAGCATGACAGATGGCAGCCCATCCCCGCTTCTGGCCTTCGGCAATCATCTTTGCCGATCCTGCTGTATCCTCCGCCTCTACATTCTTCATCTGAGGATGCCGGGCAAGGAAGTTGCGGCACTGCATCAGAGCCACAGGATGGGAGTGGACCTCGGTGATTGTGTCCCAGTCATCGTCAGGAAGGCAGCAGATGCAATGTGAGATATGAAGCTTATGCTCACCGACGATGGTAGTGCCCGAGTCGCGCAGCAGCTCATAGTTGTGCAGCAGGCTTCCGGCAATGGTATTCTCTATGGCGAGCATACCTATCATCGTAGGATCATTCTTCATGTTGGCGAAGACATCCTCGAAGGTGGCACAGCAGATCAGCTGTATCTGTTCACCCTCGAAAAACAGATGTGCCGCGATATCGTGAAACGATCCTATCAGTCCTTGTATTGCTATTCTCTTCATATCCTGTTTATCCTTTATATTTTAAATGAAAACCCCACTTTCACGATGTGAAGCGGGGTTGTTTGTTCTTTATTCATATCTTCGTTGAACTTTATACGCAACGACCCGCTTCACAGCATCCTGCAAAGTAATAATAAAAGCCGTAAAAGTATGAATTCAACTTTGACATATTATCTCATTTTTGTTGTTATCGGGTGCAAAATTATCACTTTTTGGCGAAACGAGCAAATATTTTGCAAGAAAAATTACTCTTTAGCTTACATTTTTTCAATATTCGCCCCACTGACGGCGAATTTCATCACGATCAACCTCGTCAATAAGTATCTCTGCCAAAGCATAGACCACCTCATTGGGCACCAGGAAGCGGGTATCAGCAGAGTGAGGGTCGATGGAATGGAGGAAATGGTGCATCTCCCCCTTATAAACCTCGCGCATATGGCTATTAATGCCATTGTCTGACATCGTACAAGAATAGGTGACATTGGCCAGACGGTCGCAGAGTTTCACAAAGGGAGCATAAGGGGTCTCGCGTATACCTCTATAATACTTCTCCCCTGCCCTCTCAGCACGAGTACGCCCCTTGTCGTTTGTCAGCGCATAGACTATCTCTGTGGCTGTAAATGCCTGCTCTTCCGTAAGAAAACCTCTGCCTGTACGCATCACATCATTGTATGACTGACGGGCATCCTCGATACTGTCATGATAGTATCCTCCAAAAAATAACGGCAGCACATCTTCCTCCGACCTGCAGACGAGATAGCCGAAATTGCTGATGCCATGAGCAACCATATCAAGATGGAACCCATAAGGAAGATTATCACCATAAGTCTGGTTCACGCTCTGATGAAGCTCGTGAGCCGACTGACGTATCGCCTCTATCTTTGGGGCATACTTCTCTTCGTAAAACTTAAATTCCTCTCGTGTCATAATCTGAATCTGGCTACAAAAGTAATATAAATAAATAAGGTAACCAAGTTTTTGCCGTTAAACTTCGTTACTTTCTTGCATGATTAAAGAAATATGCATACCTTTGCAGCAAATTACAAAAGCATTCAGCAGATATGAAGACAAAACATATACAATATGAAACCCACGGCACATGCTCAAAGATAATTGATGTGACTGCCGATGAGAACAACGTAATACAGCAAGTATTTTTCCTTGGAGGATGCAACGGCAATCTTCAGGGTATCAGCCAACTGGTAAGAGGGCAGCATATAGACGATGTAATCCCAAAGATCGATGGCATACGCTGTGGAGCAAAAGGCACATCTTGCCCCGACCAGCTGTGCCGCGCACTCGAACAGTTGAAAAATGCCCCATTAGAAGACTAACTCGATTATGAAAGACAACCTCAAGGAGCGTTTCCCGATAGTCGATGAATACGGCAATGTGACAGGTGCTGCCACAAGGGGAGAATGCCACAATGGTTCGAAACTACTCCACCCAGTGGTACATCTCCATGTATTCAACTCTCGTGGAGAGGTGTATCTGCAGAAACGGCCTGAATGGAAGGACATCCAGCCAGGAAAGTGGGATACTGCCGTTGGTGGTCACATGGATTATGGTGAGACTCCTGAAGAGGCATTAAGGAGAGAAGTCAGCGAGGAACTCGGCATCACCGACTTCGAACCAGAGCGAATCGGCAAGTATGTATTCGAGAGTGCCCGTGAGCGTGAGTTGGTTTACGTAAACAGCACCACATACGACGGAGAGATCCATCCGTCTGAGCAAGAACTTGACGGAGGCCGCTTCTGGACTATAGACGAGATTCGCGATGCCATAGGAAAAGAGAAACTCACTCCCAACTTTGAGAGTGAGTTCCAGAAATTCTTCCTTTAAGACTACGCGCCTCTTATTTCCTTACGATGACGCTGCCGCTGGCCTGATGAGTGGCTAGTATAAGCACTTCTGCAATCTGAACATGCTCAGGTGCATTGGCTGCATACACGGCCACGTCGGCAATATCGTCGCCTGTGAGAGGCTTGATACCTTTATAGACATTGGCGGCACGCTCTTCATCCCCACGAAAACGGATATTGCTGAAGTTTGTCTCTACAAGCCCTGGCTTAAGGTTTGTAACACGAACAGCGGTATTTGCCACATCGATACGGAGTCCGTCAGTAAGAGCCTTAACGGCTGCCTTGGTAGCACAATAGACGTTTCCTCCTGCATACGCTGCATCGCCTGCCACAGAACCGACATTTATAATATGACCGCTGTTGCGCTCAATCATACCTGGTACCACTAAGCGAGTCATCGTGAGCAGACCCTTTATATTGGTATCAATCATTATCTCCCACTCGTCTAAGTCTCCAACGTATTCTGCTTCCAGACCCAATGCAAGGCCTGCATTATTGACAAGCACATCAATCTTCTTCCACTCGTCAGGCAGACTCTCGATAGCCGTTTTAGCTGCCTCACGATCCCTAACGTCAAAAACGAGTGTCAGCACTTCTGTGCCTTTTGCCTCAAGCTCGCTCTTTATATCTTCCAATTTCTGTACGTTCCTGCCTGTGAGTATTACCCTGTCGCCATTGGCAGCGAACTTGCGTGCACATCCGAGACCTATTCCGCTCGTAGCACCTGTGATAAGAATTGTCTTTTTCATATAGTTGAATCCAGTTGTTTGTTTATTTGTTCGCAGATAATTTCCAAATACTTACGGTCTGTTTCATCAAAAGTAGCAAGTTCTTTGCTGTCGATATCAAGCACAGCAAGGACATCACCTGATGCAGAGATTACAGGCACCACGATCTCAGAACGAGAGAGGCTGCTGCACGCGATATGCCCTGGGAACTGCTCTACATCAGGGACTACAATAGTATTCTTCTGCCTCCACGCTGAGCCGCATACCCCTCTCCCGTATGCAATATGCATGCATGCGACAGGCCCCTGAAACGGTCCAAGCACCAATTCATCACCAACTACACGATAGAAACCAGTCCAAAAGAATCCCATCGTCTCATGGATGGCGGCACAGACAGTGGCCATTACGGCCACACTGTCTGTCTCACCATCTATAAGACTGTGAATCTGATCTGTCAGCAGACGGTATTTCTCCTCTTTCATAATCCTCTTGCTTTAAGCAGACTCGATGCATCAGGCTGAGTCATACCAGTGAAGTCTGTAAACATCTGCATCAGATCGCCTGTATTCCCTCGGCTCAGTATCTTGTCGCGCATATCCTGACCCGTCTCTGGCTTCAACGCTCCTCGCTTAGCAAAAACATCAGCGATATTCACTGCCAGCACTTCTGTCCAGAGATAACTATAGTAACCGGCTGCATAACCACCGCCCCAAACATGATTAAAGTAACTTGTGCTGTAACGTGGAGGTATCTGCGGATTTAGCAGACCTATCTGGCGCAGGGCCTCTGTCTCAAATTCTGCAGCCTTATCTGCAGTAGGAATATCCTTAGACGGGAGCATATGCCAAGCAAGGTCGAGACATGTAGCAGCAAGATTCTCACCAAGAGCGTAAGCAGTCTGGAAACTGATGCTCTTAAGCATTCGCTCCTTCAGGTCGGCTGGCATCGGCTCTCCTGTATCGCAATGAAGAGCATAATGGTCGAAGATCTCAGGAATCGAAGCAAATGACTCATTAAACTGTGAAGGCATCTCCACAAAGTCACGAGCCACACTGGTTCCACTGAGGCGATTGTACTGACAATCAGAGAGGATACCATGAAGAGCATGTCCAAACTCGTGGAACAAAGTGGTCACCTCGTCCCATGTAAGCAGCGACGGCTTGCCTTCAGGAGCTTTGGCATTATTGCACACATTAAATATTATAGGCATCTGGTTCCGCTGGCGGCTCTGCTTCTGGAAGCCGTCCATCCAAGCTCCACCACGCTTTGTAGGACGACGGAAATAGTCACAATAGAAGAGAGCTTTACTCTTGCCATCCTTATCGATTACCTCGAAGGCTTTCATGTCAGGATGATACAGGGGGATGTCAGTACGTTGCTTGAAGGTAAGACCGTAGACACGACTTGCTGCATAGAACACTCCATTGACAAGCACACTGTCTACATTGAAGTACGGCTTTACCTCATCGTCCGACACGTTGAGGAGCTCTTTCTTCATCTTTGCAGAGTAGTAGAAGCGGTCGTAAGGCTGAAGCTGGAAGTCCTGTCCCTGAGTTTTACGGGCAAAGTCTTCTATTGCCTTTGTCTCAGCATCTGCCTTTGGGGAATACTGGCTGATAAGATTCTTAAGGAAAGCATAAACATTGTCAGGAGTCTTAGCCATTGTATTATCCAACGAATAAGAAGCATAGTTTGGATAGCCCATAATCTCAGCCTGTTCAGCACGCAGTTTAGCAATCTCACAGACAATAGAGTAGGTATTGAACTTGCCTGTTCCGTCAGCGCGATGAACAGATGCTTCGAAGACCTTCTTGCGCAACTCACGATTGTCGAGACTGGCAAGAATAGCCTGCTGAGTAGTGTTTACAATGACTATAGCGTAAGGAGCCTTCTTACCTCTGCTCTCTGCATCCTTTGCACACTGGGCGACATCGGCTTCACTTAATCCGGCCAGGTCTTCCTTCTTATCCACCCATACCACAGCGTTGTTAGTGGCCTCTGGCAGAACATCACCCCACTTCTGCTGCAGGTCGGATATTTTCTTGTTTATCTCCTTCATACGTTCCATCTTGTCGTTAGGCAAAAGAGCGCCTTTACGAACGAATGCCTTGTATATCTCTTCCAAAAGCTTCTGGTCTTCACCTTGAAGGGTATCATGCTCCTTATCGTAGACCTGACGGATACGCTCGAAAAGCTGCTTATTGAACATTATCTCGTTATCGAGGTCAGTGAGCATCGGCTGGACTTTCTTTTCAATCTCACCCAATTCTGGTGTCTTGTCTGCCTCTACGAGTGCAAAGAACACACGGCTCACACGGTCGAGCATACGACCACTCTCCTCGTAGGCAAGAATGGTATTCTCGAAGGATGCTGAATCAGGACACTCTACGATTTTCTGTATATTATCCCGTTGCTGCTGAATAGCTGCCTCAAAAGCTGGCATATAGTCAGAAGTCTGGATTTTACTGAAATCTGGAGCACCAAATGGCAGTGAACTTTCCTGCATAAGAGGATTTTCACGCTGTGACTGTTGGCAAGCACTAAACGTCATAGTTACTGAAGCTGCAATAGCTAATAAATATTCCTTTTTCATTTGTATGTACATCTTTATTTAAATAGAAATCACTCGTCGGGCAAGAAGAGAGGATCGTCTTGAGTCAGCATAATAGGAGCTGTTTCGAAGGCTTTGATAATAGCCTCTGAAGCATATTTCTTATTGACAACAAGACGGAACATATATTCACGGAACCAGTCGGCAGTCATGATAAGATATCCCTTCTGGCCGCTATCAGCACCCCAGGAGTTTTCAACCTTCCACTTCACAGGATTACCCTGAGCATCAAGATCAACGGCTGTAAGAGTCATTGCATGAGTAGAACCACTATCAAATGTTGAGATACGCTGAGCCTTGTTCATACCAAAAGTGGTATCGAAAAGTGAACCGTAGTCGAAATTATCGAGCGATGCATAGCCACGCTTGCGATCAAGCAACTTACCTACATCATAAGAACTGTACATCTTACGTCCGTCCTTAAGCGACGCTATGGCGAGTTTCTCGATCTCTTCCATAGGAAGGTTGAGATATTTCCAGTTTGTGCCGTCATAAGTATGACGATCATACTCCACCTCGTAAGTCTTGAAGTACTCTCTGCGAGGGTCGTTCATCACCATGATGAATGAACCGGAAATAGGTCCTCCTACAACTTCCTTATAGAATGACAGAGGTGTATACTCCTTTGGCTGTCCAAGGGGCTTGCCGTTTTTGTCTTTGAAAGTATAGGTGAATTTCTGAACAGGCGAACCAAGTGTCATCTCCAACATGTGATAAATCTGACTGAGCATCTTGGTCTTTGCCTTGTTGATTGCGGCAGTACTCTGCTTCTTTGCTACCATATCACGCAGTTCAAGTCCGAACTCACGCAACTTGGAGGAAATGAGACTACGAGCCTTCGACGTGCTGTTGCTGGTAAATGTCTCTGGCTGAACGTCAGAAGGTACAAGACCATACTTGGGTGCCAAGTCGGCAACACCACAGAATGTGCCGCCATCACCAATAGGATGATGGAAGAAGAACTGAACCAGTGGGTCTTCGATAGGTTTCTTGGCTGACTCAATGACTCCCTGAAGCATCAGGTTAGACTTTTCCAGCTGGTCCCAGAAGAAGAGATAGGCCTGAGAGAACTCTATGCTGACAGAATCGTGTTTCAACATATAATTAGAGCGAAGCACGTTAAGTCCGCTGAACATCCAGCAACGACCAGAAGACTTCTGGTTTGTGATGCTCTGCTTGCGCGTCTCAATGCTGAAGTTATTGTCTATCGGACGAGCTGCGACCTGATAGTTCTTTGCCAGATCATCGATGCTCAAGCCGCTGACAGCATTCAGAAGTGCCTTGTTGACAGGATTCTGCTGCTGCTCTTTCTGAATGTCCTGCAACATCTGCTGCGAGATGCCGCCATTCTTTGTCTGAGCAGAAACGGCCACCATTCCGCCTGCCAGACACAGGATAAAAAGAATTTTTTTCTTCATACGATTATAGTTAAGTTGTTATTATGGGCACAAAGATACGAAAAAAAACTCAAAAAACATACATTAATAAGTGAAATTGGATTTTTTTATGTACTTTTGCAAACAATATGGCAAAGGAACAATCAGCAACAAGAACGAGACAGCGCATAGACCTCGATGAACCCCGCAGATGGAAAGTAACCATCTACAACGATGACTTCACAACGATGGAGTTCGTCGTAAAAATCCTGCGAGTAGTGTTTTTCAAGAATGAAACTGAGGCTGAGGCACTTATGCTAAAAGTGCACCACTCCGACAAAGCGGTGGTTGGCATCTACAGCTACGACATCGCTGTTTCGAAAGTTGACAAGGCTACAAAAATGGCTCAGAATGAAGGTTTCCCTCTTAGACTGACGTATGAACCAGAAGAATAAGGAATAATCATGGAAATCTACTATACACAAAAAGTCAACGAGGCTTTCAGCAAGATGCACGAGACTGCACAGAAATACAGGCATGAGTTTACCACTCCTGAGCATTTCGTGTATGCACTGACACAGCAATACGAGTTTAATATGGCTCTGATAGACTGCAATGTAGATGTCAACATCGTGCGTTACAGTCTGGAAGACTATTTTGAGAAAATGGAGAAAGTGCCTGAGGAATTCGGCAATTATACTATCAGTACAAGTGAACAGTTAAGAGAGTCGCTTGGAATCGCAGTTCGTATTGTCCAGAATTCAAGTGCTAATCTGATTTACGTTCCTCATATCGTCAAGGGCATATTGGAACTCGAGGAATCTTTCATTACATATCTTCTGAAAAACCTACTCGGTGACTGGCAACAAGATTTTCTCCGAATGCTTGTGGCACGATATGAAGATGACCACGATACCATCAGTCTTGAAGACAATGGGGAAGAGGCATCGGCTCCAAACAACAATGAAGCCCCTTGGCGAATGCTGGTGACATGTCTGAACGACACTTATATGAACCACAATCCGCTGATAGGAAGGCAAGAAGAATTACAACGCACGATTCAGGTGTTATGCCGTAAGGAGAAGAATAACCCGCTGCATATCGGAGAGCCAGGTGTTGGAAAGACAGCTATTGTATATGGGCTTGCACAGTTTATCGCATCTAACCGATGGGATGTCCCGAAACGACTGAAAGGCAGTAAGATATATCAGTTGGATCTTGGCACCCTGTTAGCAGGAACACAGTTTCGTGGGGACTTCGAGAAACGTATCAAGGAAGTCATGGACGGAATTACCAATGAAGCTGACAATAATATCGTATATATTGACGAAATCCATAATCTTGTAGGTGCCGGAGGTAACAGTGAGGGCACGATGGATGCCTCGAATATGCTGAAGCCATATCTTGAGGCTGGAAATATACGATTCATAGGTTCAACGACTTATGAGGAATACAATCGCCACTTCTCGAAGTCAAAAGGTCTTGTGCGCAGATTCCAACAGATTGACATTGCCGAGCCTTCTCAAGAAGAAGCACTCGAGATATTGAAGCAGTTAAAGAAAAATTACGAACAATATCATGGCGTTTATTATGCCGACAAAGCACTCGACTATGCTGTTACAGCAAGTGCAAAGTATATCAACGAGCGTTTCCTCCCAGACAAGGCCATCGACCTTATTGATGAGGCTGGAGCCTATCGAGAGATACATCCAATAATAGGACAAAAACGTCAAACGGTAGACAAAGCCCTGATAGCTGATATTCTGTCGAAGACCTGTAAGGTTAACGCACTTGCGACGAAAGAAGATGACAACTCTGCTCTTGAGACTCTTTATGAGCGTATCAGCAATAAGATCTATGGGCAGAACGAAGCAGTACGGCAGGTGGTAGAGGCTGTTCAGATGGCTAAGGCAGGACTTCTGGATGACAACAAGCCTCTGGCATCACTATTCTTTGTTGGTCCAACAGGTGTAGGAAAGACTGAAGTGGCAAGAGTACTTGCTCATGAACTTGGAATAGAGCTGATCAGATTCGATATGAGTGAATATACTGAGAAGCATACTGTAGCAAAACTGATAGGATCTCCAGCAGGATATGTAGGATATGAGGATGGAGGCTTGCTGACTGATGCTATCCGTAAGACCCCCAACTGCGTACTGCTCCTCGACGAGATTGAAAAAGCGCATCAGGACATTTACAATATTCTTTTACAAGTGATGGACTATGCCAAGCTCACCGACAATAAGGGGCGCAAGGCCGATTTCCGCAATGTGATACTCATCATGACGTCTAATGCCGGAGCACAATTTGCTAATCAGGCAAATATCGGTTTTTCTGGAAATGTTTCACGGGGAGAGGCGATGCTTAAACAAGTGAAAAAGACCTTTAAGCCAGAATTTATCAACCGTCTCTCTGGCACTGTAGTGTTCAATGATATGGATAATACAATGGCAACACTCATACTTCGCAAGAAACTTGGCGAGTTAAAGGAAAAACTTAAAGCAAAGAAAGTGAATATGACTCTCACTGACGAAGCATTCAATTATCTTCTCAACGAAGGATTTACGAAAGAATACGGAGCCCGTGAGATGGATCGTGTCATAACAGGGAAACTGAAACCACTTTTGATGCGAGAGATACTATTTGGCTCACTAAAAAAAGGAGGAAAGGCAGAAATAAAGATTGTTGACTCTCGTTTGTCTATCTGCTGATGGTTGTACAATTAGACAATAAGCTCTGGTTTCCTGATCCTCATTATGGCGATGAAGACGGATGCATTGCAGTAGGTGGCGATCTCAGCGTAGATCGTCTCATCCTAGCCTACTCCTATGGTATCTTCCCCTGGTATGCCTTCCGCTATCAAGAAATCTGCTGGTATTGCCCTATGCAGCGTTTTGTTATTTTTCCTGACGAAATTCACATTTCCCACTCGATGCGCACGATGATGAACAAGAGCAAGTATCGTGTAGCTATAGGAGAAGCTTTTGATAGTGTGATAAACACTTGCGGGCAGTTGCGCATTAACGAAGATTATGCTTGGCTAGGGCCAAAGATGACAGAGGCTTACAAGGAGATGTTCAGACAAGGGTTTGCCACCAGTGTAGCTGTTTTTGAGAAACTTGACAAACCTGTATCTGATCCTGATGGTAAGGAAATAAGTGAGAAATTCGTCGGTGGACTTTATGGTGTTACTTTAGGTAATTCTTTCTTCGGTGAGAGTATGTGCTCCTTGGTGCCAAGTGCATCAAAACTTGCACTTATCCATCTGGCTCAGGTGATGCAGAAAAAGGGAGGAGAGCTTATCGACTGCCAATTTGAAACACCACATCTGAAAACTATGGGAGGACGGTATATTACATACGATGACTATATTAAGATAATAAGAGGCAGTGTCATATAAGATACTGCCTCTTCTTGTTCACTTCTTCTTTTTCGTAGTGGTTTTCTTTGCTGTTGTCTTTTTGGTTGTCGCTGCAGAACGAGTAACAGTTGTTGTCTTGGGCTTGTAATACTTCAGCGCCTCAGGCATCCAGCCCTGTATATTCTGAATTCTTGTAGCATCACTTGGGTGGTCGCTAAGGAACTCTGCAGTCTGGTTGTTAGACTGTGCTGCCATTCTTTTCCAAAAATCTGTGGCAACTTTAGGATCGTAGCCTGCCATAGCAGCAAAAATGAGCCCCATATGGTCAGCCTCATTCTCATGGTCGCGCGAATATTTCAGATTCTTGAAATTAAAGCCTTGAGCAACAATAGCTTGCACTATCGACTGAGTATTAGTTCCCATTCCCAGAGCGCCTGCTACCATCGATCCGATCTGGATTCCATACTGCTGTTTCATCTGTGTACTCATCTGTTCTGCAGAATGACGAGCTACAGCATGTGCTATCTCATGACCGAGGACTATTGCAAGCGATGCCTCATTCTGGGTAACTGGAAGCAACCCCTCATATACGCAAATCAAGCCACCAGGCATACACCAAGCATTTACCTGCTTGTCTTGTACGAGATTGAATGTCCAGTTATAATACTGCAAATCACTTGACAGGCCATTCTGGCTAAGATAACTGTTCACAGCAGTTGCCAGATTCTGACCTACTCTCTTAACCATAGCTGTATTTGTCTGATTTGTAGAGAGCTTTGCAGACTTCATAAACTCCTGATACTGCTGGGTTGAGAGACTAAGGACTTCGCCGTCCGTAACCATAAGATTCTGCTTTCTGCCAGTGATGGGCACTGTGTTGGTGGTTCCACAGCTAACAAGTACTGCAGTAACCATCGCAATTAAAACAAACTTGATACCTTTCATATTATTTCCGTTTACAATTTTGCTGCAAAATAAGCAAAAAAATCCGATATATGCAAGTTTTTGGCATAAAAATAGAGGCATTCCACGCGGAATGCCTCTCCTTTTAATAATTAAAACCTTCTTTTTCTTACTTGTTAATACCACGATTATTGATTGTGGTGTTCAGCAGCACGAGATATTTACGCATCTGCTTATCGTTGAGAACGTAGCGCATCCACTTAACATCCTTTTCGATAGCCTCGTTTACACGAGTCTTACGAACATCGTTGTTATACTGTGCAGCAAACATCATCTCAGCTGCAAAAGTGTGGTGAATCTCAGCCACAGCCTCTTTCTGGTCAGCTGTAAGTGACAAGGCTTCTGAGAGTTTATTCATATTTACGCTCATATCGTAAGCCTCGACATTGTTTACACTTGCTGCGTTCTCATTCTCTGCAAATGCCATTGTCATACTAAGCATTGCAACCATTGTCAAAATCATCTTTTTCATCTTTTTACCCTTTCTTAATTTTTACTCGGGGCTTTTGTTATCCTGATGCCCCTACTTTAAACTTAAATTTGTTATCCTTAATGTCTTTTGACGGTGCAAAGGTACGGCAATTTTTGATACAGACAAAGCTTTTTAGAGAATTGTGTGCGCAAACAGCCTTATTTTTGACCCAAATCAAAAATATATCGATTTTTATTAGTAACTTTGCAGCCGAATACATTATTATATATAATATGGAAAAGAAGAACAGGTTTATTACAGCCAACTACCAACTCTATTCCGTAGTAGACGGGAAGAAAGAGCTCGAGGAACAGACCTCTGAGGAACATCCATTTCAGTTTATCACAGGATTCGGAATCTCTTTAGATGCATTTGAGCAGAATATCATAGGCCTTGAAAACGGAAGCGACTTCGATTTCTCACTCCAGCCTTCAGATGCTTTTGGAGAATACATACCAGAAGGTGTTCATAAACTAGCCAAAGAGACATTCACCGTAAACGGACATTTCGACAACGAAAACATATATGAAGGTGCTGTAATCACTCTTATGGACAATGAGGAGCACCGTTTTATGGCAAAAGTCGTTAAGATAGAGGATGACGGTGTTACCGTAGACACCAACCACCCTCTCGCTGGCAAGATCCTCAACTTCAAAGGCAAGGTGATTGAGAACCGAGATGCAACTGACGAGGAAATTAAGCATCTTATTAAGCATCTCACAGGCGGTTGCAACGGTTGTGGGCATCATCATGGCGAAGGCTGCGAAAGCTGTGGCGACGGATGTGGTCATAATGAAGAAGGATGCGGCTGCGGACATTGCCATTAAGTATAAAGTAAAAACTGCAAGAGGTGAATACGTTTGGACATTTATTCAGATTAACTACCTTTGGCGAGAGTCACGGAGAGGCTATTGGTGGCGTAATAGACGGGATGCCTGCTGGAATAGATATCGACATGGAGTTTATCCAGCAAGAACTAAACCGCAGACGTCCTGGGCAGAGTAAGATAACCACATCGAGAAACGAACCTGACAAGGTGGAGTTGCTAAGTGGTGTATTCGAGGGAAAATCTACCGGGTGTCCCATTGGTTTTATCGTGCGCAACACAAACCAGCACTCACAGGATTACGAGAATATGCGTTGTCTGTTTCGTCCTTCACATGCTGATTTCACCTATTATTATAAATATGGTACGCGCGATCATCGTGGTGGAGGCCGCTCATCTGCACGCATTACAATAAGCCGGTGTGTGGGTGGTGCTCTTGCCAAATTAGTCCTCAGACAGTTGGGTATCAATATTCATGCTTATACCTCACAAGTTGGAAATATCGCTCTCGAGAAAGACTATCACCTTTACGATCTCTCGAAGACAGAGACTAATGCCGTACGTTGCCCTGATGCCGATAAGGCAGCACAGATGGAGAGGCTTATTTCAGAAGTCAAGGCTGAAGGTGATACTATCGGGGGAATTATCACTTGCGTGATTGAAGGCTGTCCAATAGGACTTGGCGCCCCAGAATTCGACAAACTACATTCAGCCCTTGGGGCAGCAATGCTTGGCATTAATGCTGTAAAAGGATTCGAGTATGGTGAAGGATTTGATGGAGTGACCATGAGAGGATCAGAACAGAATGATATGTTCTTACCACCGGATAATTCTGTCGATAATAAAGCAAATACGACCACAAATCATAGTGGAGGAATACAGGGAGGTATCTCCAACGGCCAAGACATTTATTTCCGTGTGGCATTTAAACCTGTTGCAACGATTCTTACACAACAGGAGACTATTGATCTTGAAGGAAAGCCAGCATCTTTGAAAGCTGTAGGACGACATGATCCCTGCGTTTTGCCAAGAGCTGTTCCTGTTGTTGAAGCTATGGCTGCAATGACTATTTTAGACCATTTTCTGCTAAATAAGACCATAAAATTGTGAAAATTACATTTAAATTGCAAAAATTACCAATAAAACTTGGTAGTTTAAAATAATTGCACTATATTTGCAAAAGCAATTGAGGGGGTTTGCGAGAAATCCCGCATTGTTTTAGTTAAGTCTAGTTTAGTTTTTGTGTTGGTTGAGGGCTACTGATTGGTAGCCCTCAGTTTTTTAATCTATCACACCTATTATGTCCTGGACACACTTACATCCATGACTGTCGAGCCACTCATTTATGCCATCTCGAACCTTTATGCTTACCGTAGGATCGAGGAAATTGGCAGTACCAATCTCTATTGCAGTAGCTCCTGCCATTAGGAATTCGATAGCATCCTTCGCAGTACATATGCCACCAAGTCCCACAACAGGTATCCTCACAGCCTTAGCCACCTGCCAAACCATACGAAGCGCCACAGGCTTGACTGCGGGACCACTAAGACCACCTGTATTGATGCTCAGTAACGTCTTTCGGTGCTCAATGTCTATTGCCATTCCCATAAGAGTATTTATAAGAGAGACACTGTCTGCTCCCTCAGCCTCCACAGCTCGAGCTATCTCAGAAATGTCAGTAACATTTGGCGATAGTTTTACTATGAGAGTCTTATGATACTTTTCGCGTACGGCCTTTACCACACTTGAAGCTCCGCTACATGTAACGCCAAAGGCCATTCCTCCATCCTTAACATTCGGACAAGAGATATTCAATTCTATAGCAGGTATCTTATCCAGAGCATCAATCCGTGAGGCACACTCTGCATAATCCTCTGGAGAAGAACCGCTCACATTTACAATCATATTAGTGTCGATATCCTTTATCTGAGGATAGATATGCTCACAAAAATAGTCCACACCTTTATTCTGAAGTCCAACACAATTAAGCATACCAGCAGCAGTTTCTGCCATACGCGGATAGTCGTTGCCTTCACGTGGCCTGAGGGTTGTTCCTTTTACAATAATTCCTCCTATACCATCAAGTGGCATCAGATCAGCAAACTCCAGTCCATAACCGAATGTACCTGATGCGGTCATCACTGGATTCTTGAGTTCGAGATCTCCTATCTTTACATTTAATCTTGCCATAATAACTTCCGAATATTAAACACTGGTCCATCTTTACAAACGCACAGATTACCTTCTGTAGTCTTCTCCACGCAACAGAGGCAAGCTCCAAGTCCACAAGCCATAAGATTCTCAAGTGATACCTCACAGTCTATCTTCGCCTGACGTGAATAACGCGCCACAGCTTTCATCATAGGAGTCGGACCACAAGTGATAATACGGTCAAAACTCTCTTTCTGCAACAGACTATGATTGGTCACAAACCCCTTTTCACCTTCAGAACCGTCTTCTGTAGTCACACACACGCGCCCATACTTATTAAATAGATCAAGCATCAGCAAATCTTTTGCAGTTCTTGCACCCAAGAGGAAAGTAGGCTTGCATCCCATCTCCAGCATCATAGCTCCCATATATAGCAATGGAGCAACTCCAACACCACCTCCAACGAGCAAGACCCGCTTTTCTGGAGATTCTGGCAATGTAAACCCATTACCCAAAGGCAATAGACAGTTAAGAGCATCACCAGTCTTCAACTGCGCCATCTTTTTTGTTCCATCACCTATGGCTGCAACAAGCAACCACAATTCGTTAGCATCCTTATCTACAAAATTAATTGAGATTGGACGCCTCAAAAAAGTGTTTGGAGATCCATCGACACGTACCTCAACAAACTGTCCTGGCAACATCTCAGGCAGAGGATTGTCGTCAGTAAGCTTTATAAGGACATATCGCTGATGAATCTGCTCCACAGACTTGACCCTAAGGTCGAGCAAATACTTCTTCATAAAAACAATACCTTTATAACATTTGGTTGCAAAGATACTACTTTTATTTGAAACAACAAAATCTTATTTCTTCTTGGGCTCAAAAGTATCGTAAGTCTGATCGTCGTAGAAAACCCTTATCTCAATAATCTTTCGTTGTGGCTTGTCAACGAATTTTACTTCAGCTTTTTCTATTTCTGACCGTGTACTTTTTACACTATTATAATTCTGGGGGTGCGAATAGTTCGTTTGTGGGGTAGGAATGATGTCTTCTTCAAAATTGAGCATAGGTGAAACACTTACTTCATTACCTTCAGGAACCATATTATCCCTCTCAGTACTCACTGTATGGTTAGAACTTTCAGATAGATACATATCGCCAACTCCAAACATCAACCAGTCAGTACTGATGTTAGGTATTTTCTTTTTTATGGCTTCAACGATGTTTAGGGTAGGACGGGTACGACCATTAAAAATGCTACTCAGAGTAGCAGCACCTATACCAATAAACTCTGAGAAGACTTGCTGAGTCATATGCTGTGACTCCATAATTTGGCGAATTCGATCTTTCATTTTCTAATCGTAAGTGTTTAAAGAGCTATTTTTGCTCATTTTCGTTTCTGTTTACAAAGGTAAAACAAATAAGTGAAACAAGCAACAAAAGTATAGAGAATTTAAGATTTTATAATTTATATTTGCGTTTTAAAATTCAAAATCCAAAACTAAACAGAGAACGATTTTCCTATTTAGATTTATAAAGCAAAATTTAGCTTGCAAAATCATTACAAAGGAAAATTGTAGTACATTTTTATAACTAATTGGGTATTAATCAAGTATTTACCATAAATATAGAGAAATTTATCCAAATATGCAACATTTGAAATGCGAATCTGTCATCGTTCTGCATTATAGCGAGAATAATAGTTTATATACATCAGATTTTCAGCTATTTATAGAACTATATGCATAATTGTATGAATATGAATATAGAAATTTAAAGGCGAATATTTCGCTTTGCATTATTAAATTGTATATCAAGATACGTTTTGTAAAATGCTATATTTATGTTTTGAAATTCAAATATCTACCTATGTTCTTTTGTACTTTTGCAATCTAAATTAACGAATTTAAATCTTAACAAACGTGAATGCCGAATTTTGAGACTTGCGTTTTGAGTAAAAAATGCATTTCTCGAGAATTTGTGAACAAGCTATCGACACACTAAAAATACGCGAATTTTGAATGGGTACAAAATCCCTGAAACATAAGATTTACAGGCATTTAGCCCCAAAGAGAGGCATTTTAGAAAAGAATTATTTTGGAAAATCTAGCTCCAGAAAAAACTATTATTTAGTGCAAAATGTAAAAAATCAGTTCCTTCATAAGCTCTCCAGGAGGGGTATTTGGGTTGTCCAACCCTTTACTTTTGGCATCAATCTCACGTATCTTGCCTATTATCTGCATAACCTTCATTCCAGAGTAGTTTCTCATACCTGTCATATAGTCTTTCGCAGCCCATGAACTTTTCAGTTCCAGCCATTCTGCCACACCTTCCTGGCTCTTATTATTTGGCGCATAAAATGCAATCATAAGATTTTGGAAGTAATTAAAGAGCATTGGGAGAAACGAGTAGATACTACCAGCCTTTGGATTATCGTCAAAATATTTTATTATCTGATTTGCCTTGAAAACATTCCTGTTGACGATAGCCTCACGAAGCTCAAAGCTATTAAACTCTTTGCTAACCCCTATCTGATCTTCTACCACCTGAGGTGTTACTCTCCTATCCGCCTCAGGCAATGAGAGCACCACCTTATCAAGCTCACTTGTCAGACGACTCAGATCTGCTCCGATAGAATCTGCAATAATCTGGGTAGACTTATGATCGATACCTACATTACGCTTTTCCAAATACTTCTCGATGAAAACAGGCAGGTCTCTGTCACGTAGCTTCTTGCTCTCAAAAAGAATCCCGCTACTCTGTATCGCCTTTACGTATTCGCGTTTCCTTCCATCGATAGTGCCGTTTTTATGGCACATCACTAATATCGTAGACGGCATCGGCTTCTTGAAATAATTCTCCAAAGCCTCAGTATTCTTAATATTCTGAGCTTCTTTCACTATTACGACCTGATATTCTGCCATCATAGGATACCGTCGAGCTGCATCAGCTATCTGGGAGGCATTGACATCACTGCCAAAAAGAACTGTCTGGTTGAAATCACGCTCTTCAGGCTGCAGGACATTTTCTGCTATATAGTCAGAAATAAGGTCGATATAGTAAGGTTCATCGCCCATGAGATAATAAACAGGAGAGAACTTACGCCCTCTCAAGTCACTCATAATACTGTCGAAACTCACATTTTTTGTTTCCGCCATGCCTATTTTTCGATTATTATTTGTACTTTTGCAGGTGCAAAGATAATAAAATGTTTCGATTAAACCTACCACAATACGAAATAAAAATAAGTGAGAAGGCCGGAAAGCGTATGATTTTCGACTTTTTGCGTCGTAAATATGTAGCATTAACTCCCGAAGAATGGGTTAGACAGCACTTTGTACACTATCTAGTAGAGCACAAGGGATACCCCAAAGGTCTTCTTGGAAACGAAATCGAGCTCCAGATAGGCAGTAAGCGTCTGCGTTGCGACTCTATATTATATAATAAGGTGGCACAGCCACAAATGATCATAGAGTATAAGGCGCCTACCATACCATTACAGCAGAAGGTCTTCGACCAGATTTCGGCATACAATCTTATTCTTAAGGTCGACTATCTTTTAATAAGCAACGGCATGCAACATTACTGCTGCAAGATGGACTATACGAATCAAAAATATTTATTTCTTGAGGATATTCCTGATTATGAAAAATTATGACCAGTCTCCCTCAAGTCAGAAAGGCTGGTCATAATAATTATCATCCGAAAGAATCAATCATTCCATATCGCTAGCATCCTCTGCTTTCTTAGAAGAGGCTGTCTTACGTATAGCACGCTTACGAGTCTTCTTCTTCTCCTCAAGCCCCATCTTGTCGAGCTTAACACCAGCCAGCTCCGGATCAATCATGATGCGTCCACAATACTCACAGACGATGATCTTCTTGTGCATTTTTATATCCAGTTGGCGCTGTGGCGGAATCTTATTGAAGCAACCTCCACAAGCATCACGCTGCACGTACACTACTCCAAGACCGTTGCGAGCATTTTTACGGATACGCTTGAAAGAGGTAAGCAGGCGAGTCTCAATCTTTGATTCCAGATCCTTAACCTTTTCCTTCAGTTTATCCTCCTCAGCACGTGTCTCCTCCATAATCTCCTCGAGCTCGCTCTTCTTCACATCGAGATCTTCCTTGCGCTCTGCAATAGTCTGCTGGTTGACTGCCAGCTCTTCCTTCTTCTCAGCGATGCGTGATGTAGCCTCACGGATTTTCTTATTGCACAATTCTATTTCCAATGACTGGAACTCAATCTCCTTAGAGAGCGTATCATACTCACGATTGTTCTTCACCTCGTCGAGTTGGGCCTTATAACGAGCTACACTCTGCTCGGCATCAGCAATCTCGCCTTTCTTCTCAACGATAGCACGCTCAAACTCGTTGATATCGTTTTGGATTTTCTCCACACGGGTAGTGAGACCTTCGATTTCATCTTCCAGATCCTGAACCTCAAGTGGCAGTTCACCTCTCAATGCACGCTTCTCATCAATAGAAGAGAGTGCTGTCTGCAGTTGATAGAGAGTCTTCAGTTTCTCTTCTACTGACAAGTCTGTAGGGTCTTTTTTTGCCATAATTTAATTTACAATTTATAATAATACAACGATTTATATATACAATATAGGATTGGTACATGTCTCAGCGATAAAAGTCTTAATATCAGGACAGTCCCTATTCAGAATATCCCTGAAGATCTCACTTGTGAACTGCTCGCTCTGATAGTGCCCGATAACGCAAATCTGTATCCTCTGCTCGTAACCGAAATACTGATGATAGTGCATCTCTCCAGTGATAAAGGCATCAGCTCCAGCCTTGATGGCCTCATCGAGCAGGAAATCCCCTGCCCCTCCACATACAGCAACTTTCTGCACAGGCCTGTGAAGCAGTTCATTACACATAGCGCATTCCACATCAAAAGCCTTTTTCACTTTTATCACAAAGTCATCTGCTGCCATTGGCTCATGAAGAGTACCTATAACACCGCTACCAGCCTCTATTCCGTCGATTGTCTTAGAAGCAAAGAAAGCAGTATCCGTCATTCCAAGTTTCTCGGCGATCTTGAAGTTCACTCCTCCAAGTGCATTATCCATATTGGTATGCATCGAGATGACGCAGATATGATTTTCTATAGCCTTTATCACAGTACGCTGCACGTCTGTAAGATCGCTAATAGTTTTCAGTCCACGAAACAGTAGCGGATGATGGCTGACAATAAGATTGCACCCCTTCCTCATCGCCTCGTCTACAATTTTCTCGTTGACGTCAAGACACAATAATGCCCCTGAAACCTCCGTCTCTGTCAATCCTACTTGCAAGCCAGCATTGTCCCAACTTTCCTGCAAGGGCAGAGGCGCGAATCGTTCAAGGGCGCTCAATACTTCCTTTATTTTCACGCTTAATTGCTTATATTGGAATGCAAAGGTACAAAGAAAAGCCGGGATACAGATGCATCCCGGCAAATTATTAAGCGTTTTTAACCTTTCTACCGCAGTTTTCCGAATGAATCAAAGAGATTTCTGTCTGCAAGCCACATGGCAGTAACCAGTGATAATACCGATGCTGCCACACATCCGATAACGAGTATTACCATTACCACGAAAGCATTAATAGGCTTCACTCCAGCAATAAAGAATCCGCACAAGAGAAGCGGCATCGTATAGAGTGCCGTCACGTTCAGATTAGATATCGTTGGCGACATTACTGCAATGAAAGCCCTTCTGACAAACGGCATCACTGCGTTAAGATGACTTGCCCCATTACCCCTCTTGAATTCATACTGCTCCTCGTCAGACTTTAGTGCCGACAGGTATGTCTTCATCCCCCGTAACGTCGTTGTGAGAGAATGCCCCAGAAGCAGCATTATCACCGGGACGAACCAACGGGAATGGAAAGCGCTACCTGAAGGCAGTGAGAATAGCAGCAAATAAAGTCCGACAAATAATGAACCTACTGACAATCCTATTCCTACAGGCACAATCATCGCACTCTTCACGTCCTTCATCTTATGCACTACGACAAATGCGGCATAACCAGTCATGGCTATCGCCCACAGCAGATTCACCCACCATCGGTCATATCTGACAAGTAGCCAAACCATAAGACATAGCACCAATAACTGTACTACCATCCTGACCGTTGCCATAAGAAAACTCCCAAGCATCTTTCTGTCCAGCAGGTAGAGCATTCCTACAGGGATTAATAACAACAAGGCACCTAAAACAACATGTAAAACCATTCCGCTATACACTTTTTACTTCTATCAATTTATCCGAACTCGCGATTATCTCTGCCCTTCTGCTTGCGATAACCACCGTTTTGCCATCCATAGCCTGTTCCCTAAGCAACTGAAGCATTCTCCCTGCCAGTTCCGAGGTCAAGTCAGCAGCAGGCTCGTCTGCAATTACTATCGGCTTATCCCTACCCTCCTTCAAGGTCATTTCTGCCAAGGAGAAGATTTCTTGTGGAGAAAGTGGAGCAGCAGCCTTTTCACCCTTAGCGTCGGGCAGTTGCATATCCCATACGCTGTATTCGGGATCATCACCACACGAAAATTCAGGCTCATACAACTGATGTCTCAACAATCTCATGTTCTGCGGCAGATATATCATCATCCGCCTGAATGCACTCGCAGAGTGTACCGTAAGCAACTCACCATCCACACTGACAAAGCCCTCACCCACCGGCAAGAACCCCATTAACGTTCGGATAAGAGCCGTCTTCCCCGATCCGGAAGGACCAGTAATACAAGTAATCTGTCCGTCTTGCGCAATAAACGACAGCCCCTTCATCAGGACTTTCTCGCCTACCCTTATTGCCGCATCTTTCACCTCAAGCATCTCGAAATATCAAAATCTTTGTGCAAAAATACAAATAATTCTCAATTCTCATACCTCAATTCTCAATTATTTTGTATCTTTGCGCCAAAATTATGACTATCGACAAGAAAAAGACCAATCACCATTGGCGACTTCCGGCAGAATGGGAACCTCAGGAGGGCGTGCAGCTCACATGGCCGCATGCAGATACCGACTGGGCTCCGATGCTCAACGATATTATCGTTGTCTACCAGTCTATGGCCCGTGAGATAGCTCTTCGGGAGCGCCTTATCGTAGTAGCTCCAGACAATGCCGCCCACGGCTGTCTGAAGATTGTATGTCCCACAAACGACACCTGGGCTCGCGATCACGGTTTTATTTCACTTGTAGACGACAACGGCCATCGCCGCCTGCTCGACTATAGATTCAACGGCTGGGGAGAGAAGTTTGAAGCCGCTCTCGACAATGCCATCAATCGCCGCCTGTACGATTTGGGCGAGATTGGCGGAGAGTACTCCGACTGTCTTGATTTCGTGCTCGAAGGCGGCTCTATCGAAAGCGACGGTCAAGGCACCATCTTTACAACGAGCCAATGCCTTCTTGCCCCTCACCGCAATCAGCCGATGACAAAGGCAGAGATAGAATACCGCCTTAAGCGTGACCTGGGCGCAGAACGCGTCATGTGGATAGACTATGGCAACCTCATTGGTGACGATACTGACGGGCACATAGACACTATCGTACGTGTCTGCCCGAACGACACATTATTATATATGGGCTGCGACGACCCTGAGGATGCGCAATATGACGACCTCAAGAAGATGGAAGCCCAACTGCGAACCTTCCGGACTCTTAACGGCCAGCCATATCATCTGAAGAAGCTCCCCATGCCCCGTCCAGTCTTCGACGGCGACGAGAGGCTTCCGGCTACATACGCCAATTTCCTCATTATCAATGACGCCGTGCTATGCCCTACTTACGACCAGCCCGACCTCGACAGCGAGGCAATGAGGATTATCGGCAAGGCATTTCCCGACAGGGAGATTGTAGGCATAGACTGTTGCCCCGTCATCCGCCAGCACGGCTCGCTGCATTGTTGTACCATGCAATTCCCAAGAATATGAAAGAAATAAAGATAGGATTCCTACAACAGCATAACACCTCCGACACGAAGGACAACCTGCTCCGCTTGTGTGAAGGCATCAGCGACCTCGCCAAGAGAGGCGCACAGCTCATCGTGATGCAAGAGCTGCACAACTCGCTCTACTTCTGTCAGGAAGAGAACGTAGACAACTTCGATCTTGCAGAACCGATTCCCGGCCCGTCAACAAGCCTGTTCGGAGAGTTGGCAAGGCAGTTCAGTGTGGTCATAGTGACCTCCCTCTTCGAGAAGCGTGCCCCGGGCCTCTATCACAACACGGCAGTGGTCATCGACAGCGACGGGACGATAGCCGGCAAGTACCGTAAGATGCACATCCCCGACGATCCGGCATATTACGAGAAGTTCTACTTCACCCCCGGAGATATCGGATTCCATCCGATACAGACCTCCATAGGCCGCCTTGGAGTGCTGGTATGCTGGGACCAGTGGTATCCCGAGGCCGCCCGCGCCATGGCCCTGAACGGGGCCGAACTGCTGATTTACCCCACCGCCATCGGCGGCGTACCCACAGACCCGGATTGGGAGCAGGCCCAGCAGCGCCAGGCCTGGCAGCTGGTCCAGCGGGGACACAGCGTGGCCAACGGCCTGCCGGTGATTACGGTGAACCGTACGGGCGTGGAGCCGGACCCGAGCGGCCATTCCACGGGCATAGACTTCTGGGGGCATTCCTTTGCCACAGGCGCCCAGGGAGAGCTGCTGACAGAGTTCGAGAAGGCCGAAGAAGGTGTCCATGTGGTAGAGATAGACATGGAGCAGAGCGAGTATGTGCGCCGCGGCTGGCCCTTCCTCAGGGACCGCCGAATCGACGCCTACGACATTCTTTTGAAAAGATATGGCAAATAGACGTCTTCCCGCAGAGTGGGAGAAGCAGGGCTTCGTGCAGCTGACCTGGCCCCATCCCGACACCGAATGGTACGACCTTCCCCGCGTGCTGGACTGCTACGTGAACGTAGCCCGCACCATCGAGAAATATGAGGCGCTGCTGATTGTCTGCCGCGACAAGGCGGAATGCCTTGAGGACATCGCCCTCCGCGGCTGGGAGCCCTCCTGTCGCGTGCGCTTTACGGAGTGCCCGCTCAACGACACCTGGGCCCGCGACCACGGGGCCATATCGGCCTTTGAGGGTACGCAGAAATGTATCCTGGACTTTGTCTTCAACGGCTGGGGGCTTAAATTCGGCAGCAACCTGGACAACCAGATTACCCGCACCCTCTACCGCAGCGGCGTCTTTGCACCGGATGTGCAGTACGTGGACATGCGTCCCTTCGTCTTGGAGGGCGGCAGCATAGACACGGACGGAGCCGGAACCCTGATGGCCACCTCGGAGTGCCTGTGTTCCCTGAACCGGAACGAATACCTGAGCCGCCCGGAAATTGAAGAGCGGCTTTGCCGGGCCTTCGGCCTCAAGCGCATCCTCTGGGTAGAGCATGGCAGCATTGTGGGAGACGACACCGACAGCCACATTGACATCCTGGCCCGTTTCTGCGCAGAGGACACCCTTGCCTACACTGCCTGCGATGACCCGCAGGACCCCAATTACGAGCCCCTGAAGGCCATGGAAGCGCAGCTACGCAGCTTCCGCACCTTGGACGGAAAGCCCTACAAACTGGTACCCCTTCCGCTTCCGGATGCCCTGTACTTGGATGACTACCGCCTCCCCGGCTCCTACGCCAACTTCCTGCTGGTAAACGGTGCCGTCCTTATTCCCGGCGCCTGCTCTCCCAAAGACGCCGTGGCCGCAGCCCGGTTGCAGGAAGTCTTCCCGGAGCGCAGCGTGGAGGTGATTGACTGCCGTGCCCTTCTTTCCGGACACGGCGGCCTGCACTGCATCACCATGAACTTCCCGGAAGGTTTTTAATTCTTCTTTTTCAATATAAAAAAAGCGCTGCCCGATTTGAGCAGCGCTTCTTTATTGCGATTAGTAATTAACTTACTTAACCTCGATGGTGACGCAACGGTTCTTGTAAGCGGGCTTACCGAAGTTGTCAACACCACCATTGGCCTTGCACTCGATGTTGCTCTCAGCAACGCCAGCCTTCTTGAGGAGGTCGACAACAGCCTTGGCACGCTTCTCGGAGAGAGCCTGGTTGGTCTTGACGGAACCGGTGGCCTTGTCGGCGTAACCGTTAACCTCAACCTTGGTGTCGGCGGTGGCGATGTTGTTGGTGAAGTACTCGAGGTGAGCCT
>DGTJ01000063.1 GCA_002393725.1 Prevotella sp. UBA4339
CGCATTAATGGTAGCAAGATTTTCCGTTAATACCCCGCCCGAAGCCTGTTTCTGAGACACAGAGAGAATTAACTAAATTATTTAACAACGCAAAAACTAGATTAGACTATGGCAATAAAAGTAATTGCACAGCGCCGTGAAGTGAAACTCGGCAAGAACCCAGGGAAGAAGTTCGTGATGCGCCCCGACCTCTACATCCCTATCCAGGAAAAGAAAGTGTTCGCAGAGGCCAGCACCCACTCGGGAATCTCTGCAGGTGTGATCATAATAACAGCAATCAACACAACAAAAGGAGGAAACGTAGCTACGAGCTGCATGGGATACTGAACTAAGAAAAACCCACAGGACTCTAAGGAGAGCCTGTGGGGCTTTTGCTCTGCGGAGGATTTTTTTCCTCTACGGATTATAGGATGAGAGGATTTTAGCTCTGCTGAGCTGGATTTTCAGGATTTTGCCATGCGGAGGAGTATTGGCTATGCGACATTGCTACTTCCTAAGAACCTTCTGCTGATTGGTTATGACCACCACACCCGTCTGCTTCTTTCCGTCCATCATGATCTTCAGCGGCTTGTCAAACCGCACGTGGCGCACGTACTCCGTCTCCTGCACTGCAGGCATTGCGTCGAGGATATCCTTCTGGAACACCCCGTCGCCGGTATAAGTGTTGATGGTGAAGTACCCCACCCCGAACGATGTAAGGTTCTGGAAGAAATGCGTGCCCTGCGAGGGATCCACATGATAGTTCTTCAGTCCCGACTCCACGATGACACGCGCTGCAGAGATATGAGGCCACTTCACCGGTATGCCCAGCCAGTAGTCGCTTGAGCCCCAGCGACCCGGACCTATCAGCACGTAGTTCTTGTCGGCAGCGAGGAACTGCTGGTTGATCTTCTCTATGTGCGAGGCGATGGTAGGATTGTTGGCGGCAGTGAAGTTCTCGTCGGTCTTCACATATACCACATCCACCACGTCCTCAGAGATACCGTGCCCGAGGGAGTTGTTGGAGCGCAGCAGGCAGTCCTCGTCGGGTATCTTCTGCAGGTCTTCGTCGAGCACCTGCTTAGAGTCGACGATAGGACGTATCTGTAGCAGGTAGAACTCTCCCGTGCGGTCGTTGTTGAGATTACATGCGAACTCTATCTCCACCGGGCGCTTCATCGCCTCCGAGCCGTATCGCTGCGCCATCTGAAGCAGCTCAGGCAGCGGGAAGATGCCCTGCTGCAGCACTCCGCAGAAGGAGATGATCTTTCGTCCGCCCTCGTAGATACCATCGCGTATCATCTGGTCGACAGGGTCGTAGGTAGACGCGATGTAGGTCAGGCTCCCGTCGGCATCGGCCTGCTTCACGCGCAGGTTCTTGATGTTGAAGCCGTCGTCCACCTTGAAGTCATCGCCCACGTGCGACATGTCGAGAGCATAGAATCGCGTCTGCGTCTCCCTGAGGGCTGTCTCCATCTCAGAGGTCTGCAGCACCTGATTAGGATGGTATGGCGACACGCGCAGCGTCTGCCCTCCGTCTACGATATACTTTCCCAGTCCGAGTGCGAGGCTGGCGATGCCCTCCTCAGCCGTCTCGTCGCCGATGGGGTAATAGTTGAGCGAGCGCAGCACTCCCGAGAATGTGGGATAGTAGATGTCGCCATACTGCTTGCCCACCACCTCCTGCAGTATCACTGCCATCTTCTCCTGGTCGATGACGTTCTGCGTGGCGAGCATGTACGCCTTGGAGTCCTTGTAATATACCGATGCATACACGCCCTTGATGGCACAAGCCAGCATGCGCAGCATCTCGTACTTGTCGTCGAGCAGCGGAATCATATACGTACTGTAGATTCCGGCAAATGGCTGGTAGTGCGAGTCCTCGAGCAGCGAGCTCGACCTGACGGCGATAGGCGACTTGACAGCATCGAAGAAGGTGAAGAAGTCGGCTATGAGCGAGTCGGGCAGCTGTGCCTTCAGGAAGTGCTTGAGTATCTCCTCGTCGGGTGCGTCGCTCAGGGCTATGGGGTAGAGATTGTTCTTCTCCATGAACTCATCGAAGAAGTCGGTACACAGCACCACAGTCTTCGGAATCATCACCGGTGCGTTCTCATATTTGTTCAGCTCCGGGTTGCGCTTTATCACCTGGTCGAGGAATGCCAGTCCGCGGCCCTTGCCTCCGAGCGAGCCGTCTCCGATACGTGCGAAGTGGGCATAGCGGTCGTATTTCAGCCGGTCGAACACAGCCACCACTCCGATGTTCTTCATCCTGCGGTACTGCACGATGGCGTCGAAGATGATCTGGCGGTGAGCCTCCACGTCCTGCAGCTTGTGCCAGGTGACGTGCTTCAGGAATGCCGACACTGGGAAGATGGCGCGTGCCATCAGCCAGCGGCTCATGTGGTTGCGCGAGATGTGATACTTCAGCGACTCGGTGGGGATCTTGAAGATATTGTCCTGCAGCTCCTTGAGCGACGTGACGCGCGCTATCTCCTGCTTGGTCTGCGGGTCGCGGAAGATGAAGTCGCCGAAGCCCATGTGCTCCTCCATCAGCTTGTGCAGGTCGACGTTCATCTTCTTCGAGTTCTTGTCGATGAAGTGGAATCCCTCTGCCTTGGCTTTCTCGCGGTTGAGTGTCTCCGACGAGTCGAGTATCAGCGGCACGTACTCGTCGCGACGGCGTATCTCGCGGAGCAGCTTCAGTCCTGCCTCAGGGTCGCCCTCCTCCACATGCGAGAGCCTGCCGGGCACGCTCTGCATCGGGAAGCGGGTGTCGGATATCACGCCGAGCGTATTCTCGTGATACTTCTCATAGATAGCCATAGCCTCCTCATAGTTGGTGGCGAGCACCACCTTCGGGCGTCCCCTCTTCCGCTGGGCAGCGGCATGGGGATTGAGAGCCTCGGTGGAGAAGCGCTTCGACTGCGCGAGGATATAGTTATAGAGGTTAGGGAGTACCGAAGAGTAGAACCGTATGTTGTCTTCGACCAGTAGGATCATCTGCACTCCAGCCTCCTTGATGTCGTGCTCGATGTTCATCTTGTCCTCAAGCAGCTTGATGATCGACATGATGAGGTTGGTGTTTCCCAACCAGCAGAACACGTAGTCGAACACCGACATGTCCTCATTCTCTATGCGCTTCGTGATGCCGTGGGAGAACGGTGTGAGCACCACGCAGGGGATGCTGGGGTGAGCTGCCTTCACCTCACGGGCCACGGTGAATGCGTCATTGTCGGCATTGCCAGGCATACAGATCACGAGGTCGATGTCGGTAGTCTTCATCACCTCGCTGGCCTCCTCGATGGTCGACACCTGGGTGAACGATGGCGGGTAGCGCATACCCAGCTCCATATATTCGTCGAAGAGCTTCTCGTCTATACGTCCGTCATCCTCCAGCATGAAGGCATCATAGGGATTGGCTACTATTAGGACATTGAAGATACGCTTTGTCATCAGATTGACGAACGAGACGTCCTTCAGATAAAATTTGTTCCACTCCTGTGGTATCTTGTTTGCTTCTTCCATAATCGGGCACAAAATTACAAAAAAATCCACGAAACGCAATGCATTTCGCGGATTTTTATAATCTTTCTCTTACTGGATTTCCTTCTTTTACATATTGTAGGCAGAACTTCTTACAATCATCTCGTTTGCCTCTTTCCAATTCTTCAGTATGATCTTTGCCATCTTTACAACAATCTTTTTCATATTCATTTTTACCTTTCTTTTTTAATTGCTCCAGCGATATTGCCGGAGGCGTGTCCTTGTCATTAAGTTATCCTTTTACGGCTGCAAAGGTACTAACTTTATCATTTCCCCAAAAAGTCACATCCACAGATTTTCCCGGCAGCTCGCTTTTACTGACTTAAGTCAAGAATGCCATAAAAAAGATGAAAGCACTACGACTTAAGTCAAGAATGCCACATAATAACATGAAAGCACTACGACTTAAGTCAAGAATGCCATAACATAACATGAAAGCACAAAAGCGCTTAAATTCCACCCCAAAAAGGCATCTGGCAAGAAGAAAAATCATAAAAATCGAAAAAAAATCGGGAAATATTTTTGTAATCGACTGAAAATTAGTACCTTTGCAGTCCGAAATTGAACAATTATCGGTATACACATTATTAATATATATAGAAAACAAGAAATGACAAAAGCAGAAATCATCAAGAAGATTGCGGAAGACACCGGTCTTGGCAACAAAGAGGTTGCCTTGGTGGTAGAGGCATTCATGGAAGAAGTCCGCAACAGTCTTGCAGACGAGCATGAGAATGTATATCTTCGCGGCTTCGGCACATTCCACGTAAAGCGCCGCGCAGCAAAGACAGCCCGCAACATCTCGAAGAACACGACTATCATGGTTGAGGCTCACGACTTCCCCGCCTTCAAGCCAGCCAAGAGCTTTCTGGAAAAAATGAAGTAATCACTTTAAATAGTAACAATTATGCCAAACGGAAAAAAGAAGAAGGGCCACAAGATGGCTACTCACAAGCGTAAGAAGAGACTGCGCAAGAATCGTCATAAGAGCAA
>DGTJ01000029.1 GCA_002393725.1 Prevotella sp. UBA4339
CCAATGTGGGGGACCTTCCTCTCAGAACCCCTACTGATCGATGGCTTGGTGGGCCGTTACCCCGCCAACAACCTAATCAGACGCATCCCCATCCTATACCGATAAATCTTTGCTTCACGTCAGATGCCATCTATGAAGAACATAGGGTATTAATCCGACTTTCGCCGGGCTATCCCCTAGTATAGGGAAGGTTGGATACGCGTTACTCACCCGTGCGCCGGTCGCCATCGGAGTCAGCAAGCTGACCCCATGCTGCCCCTCGACTTGCATGTGTTAAGCCTGTAGCTAGCGTTCATCCTGAGCCAGGATCAAACTCTTCACTGTATAATTGTTTGTATCTTCAGATCAAAGCACAGTGCATACTGCACGGCGCATGATCATTAATCTGTCCCAGAACGACTATCCTTTATCAAGTTTCATAAAAGAAATTGAAACGGTTCGTTTCTCTTCTACCCAAATGCCCAAAATGAGCATTCGCTTCTTGTACTACTTCTGTCTATGTAAATCTTTCAAAGAACTCTTTCCTTAGTGCCTCACAAGTAGTGTTTGAGACTTTGGTCTCTTACGTCGGCTGCGCTCGACATAGCTCAAGTTTTCACTTGGCTCTGTGCTCGCTTGCACGCCGTTTCTCGTTTAGCGGGTGCAAAGGTACTGCTTTTTTCCGAACCGCCAAAACTTTTCGGGGATTTTTTTCAGTTTTTATGCGATTTTCCGGCTGCTCTTGATAAATGTCAAGTACTAAAAGAGCATACACCTTATTATATATTATATAGGGAGAGGATATTACTGCACGCAGTGCCTGAGACAGGAAACCAAACGCAAAAGCACACAACTTAAGTTAATTTCTGATAAAAAGGTGGTTGTTGGCAGAAAAATGCGTACCTTTGCACCTTATTAAATAAGAAAGAAAAAGAACATGTCAACGATACTACATATTGAGACAAGTACAGACGTCTGTTCAGTAGCCGTTTCAGAGGACTCTCATGTGATCTTCCATCAGGAAGACCACAGCGGCCCCAACCATGCCGAGCGACTTGGCACGATGGTTGACGAGGCACTCTCATTCACCGACAGCCATGCCATCCCCTTCGATGCCGTAGCAGTAAGTTGCGGTCCCGGCTCATATACCGGCCTGCGCATAGGAGTATCCATGGCCAAAGGCATCTGTTACGGCAGAGACCTTAAGCTGATAGCCGTTCCCACTCTCGAACTGCTGTGCGTGCCAGTACTGCTCCGCGAGATAGCCGAAGAAGACGCCCTGCTCTGCCCCATGCTCGACGCGAGGCGCATGGAAGTCTATGCCGGCATCTACAACCGGGCGCTCACCCCGGTAAGAGAGGTAGGTGCCGACGTTGTGACAGAGGACACATACAAGGAGTACCTTGATGCCCATCCAGTGTATTTCTTCGGCAATGGTGCAAAGAAATGCATGGACACCATCAGTCATCCCAATGCTCATCTGATAGAAGGCATAGAGCCTCTGGCCAAATGGATGCAGCCACTGGCAGAACGCAGACTGCTCAACGGGCAAACGGAAGACGTGGCCTACTTCGTGCCTTACTATCTGAAAGACTTCGTGGCCAAGATGCCAAAGAAGCTATTATAATTAACAGCAAATAAAGACTATTGATAACAATATGGATATTAAAGGATTAGACTACAACACTCAGCGCTCGAAGCTTATCATGTCAGAGTACGGGCGCGAGATTCAGAAGATGGTGGAATATGCCTGCGGACTTCCTACCAAGGAAGAGCGCCTGAGATGTGCAAAGACCATCATCCGCCAAATGGAGAACCGAAATCCTCAGCTCCGCAACAGTGACGACTACGAGCAGACACTTTGGGACCACCTGTATCTGATGAGTCACCGCGAACTTGATATTGACTGGCCCTTCGACGTGTCAGAGGCAGACAAGATACTCTCAAAGCCCCAGCCTATGAAGCTGCCCAGCGAGAATATCCGACTGCGCCACTATGGTCATCTGATAGAAGAGCTCTTCGAGCAGCTTAAGAACATGCCGGAAGGTGAAGAGCGTGCCGCACTTGTGAAGAAGACCGCCAATCAGATGAAGCGCGACCTCGTAATGTGGGGCCATGGCTCATCGGACAACGAGAGGATAGCCAGTGACCTGGCACGATTCACAGACGGGAAGATACAGCTTGACCTCAACAATTTTGTGTTTGAGAAAGTCAATATGAACGATTTCAGACCGACAGGGAAGAAGAAGAAATAGCCCAGGCCTATGGCAGCATTTATCATAGAAGGCGGCACACCGCTAAGCGGTGAGATCACCCCTCAGGGAGCTAAGAACGAAGCCCTGCAGGTGATCTGTGCTACTCTGCTAACACACGAAAAGGTAACCATCCACAATATCCCCGACATCCGCGACGTAAATAATCTGATTCAGTTGCTGAAGGATATTGGGGTGAAGGTTACGAGGAACGTGGAATGTGGAATGAGGAATGTGGAAGGTGGAATGAGGAAGGTGGAATGTGGAATGAGGAATGTGGAAGGTGGAACGAGGAAGGAGGAAGGAGGAAGGAGGAAGGAGAATACCTACTGCTTCCAGGCTGACGAACTGGACCTCAACTATCTGGAGAGCGACGAGTTTGTACATAAGTGTGCACAGCTTCGCGGAAGTGTGCTGATGATCGGACCACTTCTTGCAAGGATGGGCAAGGCAGTCATCACCAAGCCCGGTGGAGATAAGATAGGGCGCCGGCGACTTGACACCCACTTCCTCGGATTTGAGAAGCTGGGCGCAAAGTTCAACCATATCGAGGGGCGCGATGTGTATGAGATATCCGCAAAGAAGCTCAAGGGTACTTATATGCTCCTCGACGAGGCATCGGTGACAGGAACAGCCAATATCATCATGGCAGCCGTATTCGCCAAGGGCACAACAACGATCTACAATGCTGCCTGTGAGCCATATCTGCAGCAGCTGTGCCACCTCCTCAACAGGATGGGAGCCAAGATCAGCGGCATCGCCTCTAACCTGATCACCATCGAGGGAGTAGACCAGCTGCACGGTGCTGAGCACAGAATACTGCCCGACATGATCGAGGTGGGATCGTTCATCGGCATGGCAGCGATGTGCGGCGACGGCATCCGCATCAAAGATGTGAGCGTAGACAATCTCGGAATCATTCCTGACGCCTTCCGCCGTCTCGGTGTGAAGATAAAAGTTGAAGGTGACGACCTGTACATCCCCCACCAGCGCCACTACGAGATACAGTCGTTCATCGACGGTACCATCATGACCCTTGCCGATGCGCCATGGCCAGGACTGACCCCCGACCTCATCTCGGTGCTGATAGTGGTAGCCACCCAGGCTCGCGGCTCAGTGCTCTTCCACCAGAAGATGTTTGAAAGCCGCCTGTTCTTCGTTGACAAGCTCATCGACATGGGCGCACAGATTATCCTCTGCGATCCCCACCGGGCAGTGGTAGTGGGCCACGACAGGAAGATCACCCTTCGCGGAGGGCGCATGTCAAGCCCCGACATCCGCGCAGGTATCGCACTGCTAATAGCTGCCATGAGTGCCAAGGGTACCAGCAGGATAGACAATATCGAGCAGATAGACCGCGGCTACGAGAATATCGAGAGTCGCCTCAATGCTCTCGGAGCGAAGATAAGGAGGGAGTGAGAGATTAGAAAAATGATAAGGGAAGAAGAGGTATATAAAATAGGTAAGCTGGGCAAGACCCATGGCATAAAGGGAGAACTGAGCTTTCTCTTCGACGACGATGTGTTCGACCGGGTAGATGCAGACTATCTGGTGCTTATGGTTGACGGGATACTGGTACCATTCTTTTTGGAGGAATACCGTTTCCGCAGCGACTCAAATGCCATTGTCAAGTTCGAGGATATAGACACTCAGGACAGGGCCCGTGAGCTCACCGGCTGCGACGTGTATTTCCCACGTAAGCTGTCTGATAGCGATGCTGACACCGTAAGCTGGGCAGAGATTACCGGCTATGAGATTATCGATGCCGGTACAGGGAAGTGTGCAGGCAGGATCTCGACAGTCGACGACACTACGATAAACATCCTCTTCGAACTGGAAGACGGCACACTTATCCCCGCCTCGGAAGAACTGATCACAGATGTAGACAAAGACAATAAGACCATTACAATTAACATTCCGGAAGGATTACTCGATTTATGAAAAGACAAATAGCCATTCTCGGCTCAACAGGGTCGATAGGTACACAGGCACTTGAGGTCATCGAGGAGCACTCGGACCTGTATGAGGTTTACTGCCTGACAGCAAACAATAAGGTACAGCTACTGGCTGAGCAGGCCCACAAGTTCAAGCCAGCCGCCATCGTCATCGCCAACGAAGCGAGATATGACGAGCTGAAGTCACTCATGAGCGATATGCCCGACGTGAAAGTCTATGCCGGAGCACAGGCGCTCAATGAGATAGTAGAGGCAGGACCGATCAATATGGTTCTCACAGCCATGGTAGGTTTTGCCGGTCTCAACCCCACCATCCATGCCATCAAGGCAGGTAAGACCATCTGTCTGGCCAACAAGGAGACACTTGTGGTGGCCGGAGAACTTATCCTGCAGCTGGCACAGCAGTATCATACCCCTATCCTGCCCGTCGACAGTGAGCACTCCGCAATCTTCCAGAGCCTCGTAGGCGAAGATCAGAACCCAATAGAGAAGATACTGCTGACAGCCTCTGGCGGTCCGTTCCGCCTGAAGACGATGGAAGAGATAGCCCACGTGACAAAGGCCGATGCATTGAAGCATCCGACATGGGACATGGGTGCGAAGATCACCATCGACTCTGCATCGATGATGAACAAGGGGTTTGAGGTGATTGAGGCAAAGTGGCTCTTCGGAGTAGATGCCAAGCAGATACAGGTGCTGGTGCATCCACAGTCAATCGTACACAGTGCCGTCCAGTTCCAGGACGGAAGTGTGAAGGCCCAGCTGGGAGTGCCCGACATGCGGCTCCCGATACAGTATGCCTTCTCGTTCCCACAGCGCCTGCATCTCAGCGGCGAGCGACTCGACCTGTTCAAGACTCAGCATCTGGACTTCTTCGAGCCCGACTTGAAGAAATTCCGCTGCCTGGCACTTGCCTTCGAGGCTATCGACAAGGGTGGCAACATGCCGTGCATCGTTAATGCCGCCAACGAGATTGTCAACCGTGGATTCCTTGAGGACAAGTGCGGTTTCCTGCAGATGGGCGATATCATAGCAGAGACAATGCAACGTGCCACATTCGACAAGAACCCTTCATACGACACGTATATCGCAACTGACGCTGAGGCAAGACGCATAGCTTCTGAACTGATGAAGGAATAGATATAGATATTTTTAGTCAGAATATAGATTAATAAAGAGAGATTAGAAATAAAGTAGAGACGAAATGGACATTTTTTTGATACGACTATTGCAGTTCATGCTGGCCATCGGACTGCTGGTGCTGCTCCATGAGGGCGGACACTTCTTCTTCGCCAAACTCTTTGGCATACGAGTAGAGAAGTTCTATCTGTTCTTCGACCCCAGCATCTGGAAATGGGACGGCAGCTTGTTTAAGTTCAAGCCCAGGAACAGCGACACACAGTATGGTGTCGGCTGGCTCCCACTGGGCGGATACTGCAAGATATCAGGTATGATAGACGAGAGTTTCGACACAGAACAGATGAAACAACCCGCACAGCCTTGGGAGTTCCGCTCCAAGCCTGCTTGGCAGAGGCTGCTCGTCATGATTGGCGGAGTGCTGGTGAACTTCCTTCTCGCACTGTTTATTTACTCGATGATACTCTTCTACTGGGGCGACACCTATATCCCTGTAAAGGATATGAACCTCGGAATGAAGTTCAATACTGAGGCAAAGGCACTCGGATTTAAGGATGGTGATATCCTGATCGGTACTGAGAAGGGGGAGTTTAAGGACTTCAGTGCCGACCTCTACCGCGACCTCTCCGAGGCTAAGCGCGTAGACCTTATCCGCAACGGCAAGAAGATGTCGCTCAACCTCCCTGGTGACATCAATCTCCTGGGTATGCTTAAGGCAGAACCAGCCTTCGTGCGTCCTCTCGTGCCAGCAGTGGTTGACAGTGTCATGGCTGACACTCCTGCTGAAGCTATCGGACTGCAGAAGGGTGACAAGATCATCGCCTTCAACGGCAAACCTATCGACTCCTACAATGAGTTCACCGACCAGATCGGTGTGCTTGAGGATATGATGACAGCAGCAGAGACTCATGCCGACAGTATGAAGATACGTACCACGACAATAGTAGTATCGAGGAATGCCGGAAAGGGAATAGCAGACACCTTGTCAGTAGTCCTGACACCAGAACTGAGAGTAGGATTCGCAGTAAAGGCCTTTGTAGGACTCTACAAGCCCTATACCCGTGAGTACGGTTTTCTGGAGAGCATACCTGCCGGTATCAAATACGGCTGGAACGTTCTTGCCGGCTACGTGGGCGACATGAAGTACGTCTTCACTGCCGACGGTGCGAAGTCACTCGGAGGCTTCGGAGCGATAGGAAGCCTGTTCCCGCCAGTATGGGACTGGTATCTCTTCTGGAAGATGACCGCCTTCCTGTCTATCATCCTCGCCTTCATGAACATCCTGCCCATCCCAGCCCTCGACGGCGGTCACGTGCTGTTCCTGATATACGAGATAATCACCCGCCGCAAGCCTTCGGAGACATTTATGATTCGTGCGGAGTATGTAGGCTTTGGCATACTCATACTCCTGATGGTTGTAGCCAACCTCAACGACATCCTCCGCTGGTTAGGCTACATGTAAGGGTCTTCTGAGTCTTACAATAATAAGATATACGGCCACGATGACAACATAAATCATCGTGGTCTGTATTTTTGTGGGGTGCAGCCCATCTATACTTGCCCCAGGGATAGCAGCCACCCACTCCAACACCTTATTCAATGACGATACTATATATAATAATATGTACGCGAGGGAAGGCATTGCCAGCACCACCAATGACAGATAAAGTATCAGCGTCGCCGCAGGGACAATGATGAAGTTGGTAAGAAGGAAATATACCGAAAGCCTTCCGAAATAATACGCTATCAGCGGGGCCACCCCTATCTGTGCGGCAATGGATATGCAAACCATACCCCACCCCCACCTTATCAGGCTATGATCCATCAGGTACTTTCCCGGCACGATGTCATCCATAATGGGCATAAACAGCAGAATTGCCAGCACTGCCATATACGACATCTGGAATCCTACATCAAAGAGACTCATAGGACTGGCTATCAGCATCACTATTGCAGTGAAGAAAAGGGTGTTGACCGACATCTTGTCGCGCCTTCCAAGCGACAAGAGCGCATAGACGGTCAGCATCACGGCAGAGCGCACAACACTTGTAGACATTCCCACCAGAAACACGAAAGCCCAAATACTTAATACCAGTAAGACCTGTGAAAACATCTGCCATCTGTGCCTGAAGACGAATAGCGACAGCAGACTGTAAATTATCCCCAGATGAAGTCCGCTGAGGGCAAGCACATGAGAGGCTCCCGTCACGGAATAAATGTCCTTGATGTCCTTCGACAAGGCAGTCTTGTCGCCAAGAGTCATGGCAGCTATTACAGAGTAGGCATCAGAGTAGTCGGAGCTACTGGAGTAATCCCTGATCCTTGCGAGCAGGCGGCTCCGCAATTTAAGGAAGAATATCCTGGCACGGTCTATCCTTGAGATACCAGAAAGAGAGACCCTTGCCTTCTGCCATTTCCACCCAGGCACGAAGGTGGTTCCGGAAAAGCCATGAACCTCAAGATATCTCCCATAGTCGAAATTGCCAATATGCAGGTTGCTGACAGGACTGACCCTTGACTGTACCTTCAGTCCGTCACCTATCTTCAGTGCCCGGCTTCTGTCATCCTTATAAAGATAGCACTTCAGCTTATGCCCATTAGCAGTGACGAGGATATCGACGGCCATCGTCTTTGGCTTCTCTACAGGATTGCTCAGCACGACAGCCTCATAGGCCACATCACCCTCAGGCCATACTATATTCAACTGTTCCTTCTGTCGGCTGGTAAGCATCCAGCCCAAGACAAAGAAACACAGGACTATAGCTACCGACTGAAGTATCTCGTACTTCCACAGCAACAGAGAAACCAGCACCATACCGGCGAATACCGGCAACAGCGGAGCCCCTACGACAATACTATCCCCGACGACTATTCCCGCCATCATACTGACAGCGAGGATCAGCAAAGGAGTTTCCCCGACAAGTCTGTTTTTCACAATGTAGCCCCGGCACCGGCCTTCACCTCAACCTCAACCTTGCTGGCCGGCACTGCACAATACATATACTGAGGCTCAAAATACGGTGCATCACCATGCCGCTGCTCCATATCAGGAGCACCCAGGCAGTTGCGGAACCTGATATTATAATCTGCAAACTCTACCTTCTTGGTATCCGGCCCTTGGAACAGCCGGGCCTTCTTCGGCTTGTTTACAAAGGCACACCCATCAACCAGCACATTCGACTGATACCTGGCCTGGATATATGTAGAAGTCTCACTGCTGGAATACAGACAGTTAAGGAGGTGAATCTTTCCAAAACGTACAAACGGCATGCGCATCCTGCATCCCTCATCCCACCAGCAGTGGTCGAATGTGGTGCGCAACTTGCCGCTACTCGTCTCACCTTCACGATCACTGCTACCCCAAAGATTGCTGAAACGGTGATCACTGTTATGGTCTTCATTAGTGTCGTCAGCCAGTTTTGGCCAAGGCTTCTTCAGGTAACGGAACCGGCACCACGAGACAGTAATATAATCGGAGCCCTTAGCACAGTCAAAGTTACCATCCATACTGTCCTGAAAGTCGCAATGGTCTACCCAGACATGCTCACACCGGGAGATGCAGAGGTTGTCATTGGCATCACGGTCGAAGGCCCCCGGCCCCAGGAATGTGACATTCTGGACAATGATATTCTTGCAACGCTCAAAAAACAATATGCCTGTGGAATCCTTTTCCAGGGTGTACTTATCATTGACAAGACAAGAACCTGACATTCCGATGAGCGACTTGTTTTCTACATCCTTGATGCGCAACAGACCAGGCACCTCGATACGTCCCTGAATATATATGGTACGGCGGGTACTGTCTTTCTTGCCGAAAGCCTTAACCAGCTCCTTATAAGTCTTTACCACGACAGGGTTCTCCCCTCTTCCACCATCCGTCACACCATGAACAGAAGCCCATCCCACAGGCTGAGCCCAAACACCAATACCGCACAACAGTGCTACTATAATCAAGATTTGTCTTATCATACCGTTTGTTTTTGATGGTGCAAAGATAACAAAAAAGCGGGCTACAAAACTGCTTTTTTTATTTTTTAACATCCTGTCAGCCAGAAAGTAACTAACAATTGGTTTTGGGGGAATAGGTGCGGTAAATAATATATGCACCATTGCCGCGCAAGACGAAGTCATCCGAGCTCGCCTCGTTGAGAGTGCCCTGCCATGCCTGAGTATATGGATAAGCATCCCATTTCAGGCGCTCCGAGCACAGTTGCGTACAGCTGACATTGAAGATGCTCACCTGCTGCCCAGTGAACGATTCAAACCGGCACTCGCCCTGAGCAACAACGAACCACCCGCTGTCAGTAGCCATAAGAGGCTCCACGCCCATCTCCAAGGCATAGCGCACCATGAGCGAGACATTGCCGAGCAAATGATCCTCCCGCCCTCCGGATGCCCCGAGATAGACTATTTTCCGCATACCGTGGGCTACACAGTAGCGTGTAGCCTTGGTTAGGTCATTATCCTCCTGCTCTGTCACGAGAATCAGGCGCTCTCTCAGTGCTGGCGGTACAGAGTCACCGTCGCCCACATAGACATCGGCATCAGGATAACTGCAGGCAGCCCCGTCGCAGGCACACACAAAAGGCGCCTTATGCAGTAGGGCAAGAGGCTCGTCAGCAATGGGGAAGTCACCATTGGCAAGCACCACTGCATCAAATACATCTACCTTACCGATCAATGGAAATACCGTCATCATTTCAAGTCAGCCTTCATCATCTGTTTCCACTTAAACCAGCCCATAATGGCAATCACCACATACAAGCCGTAAAGGCCCGCCTTGAAAGGAATGCCCTTCTGCACATAGAGGACACAGCAGACTACATCAACCACAATCCAGAAGAACCATTGCTCAATATATTTCCGTGCCAAAGCCCATAGCCCGACGAAAGACAATGCGTTGGTAAACGAGTCGAGCACCGGGACGGTGGAGTTCGTCCACGTAATCAATATATAATAAGTGAGAGCCCACGCGACAAGGAAGAAGGCCACGATAGGCACATACAGACGAGCCGGAGTGTGCGTAATGGGCATCACTTCCGACTGCTGATTCTTCTTCCTCCCGAATTTCCATATAGCATAGCCATATATTGCCGCCAGAGTGTAATACACTGCCATGCCTGCATCGCCATATAGCCCGTGACTCCAGTACAGGTAGATGTCGAGTGCCGGCATGATGATGCCGACAATCCAAAGAGCAATCGAGGCACGGTACTCGAGCCAGATATAGATCAGGCCGAGTACCGTGGTCAATATGTCGAGCCAGTGGGCTGAGAAGAATTCACCTGCCATGCGGTAACAAATCAGAAGTTAATCGACAGATGTGCCATCATGTTGAACGGTGCAGAGGGAGCGAAGCCAGCCTCATACTGGTCGGATTCGCCATCTCCTCTTGCCACTACCTTGCCATTCTCCTTGTAGTATATAGGAGCAGCCCATCCATTGTTGTCGTATTCAGCAGAGAAAACATTATAGAAAGTCACTCCGATTGTGACGTCCTTCAGTCCCATCTTCTTCATATTAAAATTATAGCTGAGGTCGATGTTCGTGTTGAAATGACCATCAAGCATCATGCTGACATCCGTCATCTTGCCGTTGTCATCAAGGGTCTGATAGCTTTTGAACCCAGTGTTGGTGAGATACTGGTCGCTGACGTACTGGCTCTGAATGCTGGCCTTCAGGCCACGATAATCGAAGCTGAAGATGTTGTTAAGGATGAAATCAGGCGAGAATGCCAGAGGCTGATCACCCAAGTTTTCTACTGATTTGTCTTTCAGCTGGACAGTGATGTCCTTTACGCGGTTCTTCGACCATGTAGCATTAATGTCCCAGCGGAACCAGTCAACAGGTTTCAGAGCAGCCTCCAGTTCGATACCCATACGGTAGCTCTTTGGCAGGTTACGGGTGATGGCCTCACCTATCTTGTCTATCTCACCAGTCAGCACGAACTGATCCTTATAGTTCATCCAGTAGAAGTTGGCCCCGGCAGTGAACACCTCACTCTGGTATTTATACCCCACCTCAAGATCGTTCAGCCGTTCGGCCTTGGGCTTGTCCAACTCAGCGTTCAGACTGTTCTGGAAGTTGTTACGAGTCGGCTCCTTATGTGCAATAGCGTAAGAGACGAAGGCCCTGTGATTTGGCGTAATGTCATAATTCAGGCCGAATTTAGGATTAAAGAAGTCAAACGACTCTTTCATATCGTAGACAATACGCTTATAAGTGACCCAATCGATCTCATCAGTAGGTCCTGTCATCTTGATCCCCACGTGGCGATACTGCAGGTCGACAAAAGCATTCAGACCGGGCAAGAAGTCGTAGGTCATCTTACCATAGACATTGAAGTCGGTCTTCTTGGTATTGTCGTCATAGTATTTATGGTCGGGCACTATCGCTGTTACCGGGGCTTTCACCCATGTTACATAGCCAAAGTGGTCACCGTCGTATTTGTTCCAGCCACCGCCCAATGTCAGTTGAAGGTTCTGACGGTTGTTATAGTTCAGCGAAGCCACGGCACCATAGAAGTCATTGGCCATCTTCTTCTGTCGCACAATGTCACTCACAGCCCAAGTCATCTGGGGATCCAGATCGTATTCAAACAGTGTACGCTTGCGCTTGTACTCCTCATAGTAGCCGTCACCCCTGGTATAGTGCAGGGCAGCATTCAGGTTCAGCCCGTCTGTAAGCCGCTGGTTCCAGATGAGTTGGTAGTTCTGCTGATGGTAGTTGTCTGTCTGGTTGTCGTAATAGCGGGTGTTACCCTGTTCATCGTAATACTCACCACACGAGTTGTATGTGCGTCCATACATTGACTGCTCATATTTCGACGTGTAGTTCCAGGCATGATAAGTCTCCTCTACGCCATTGAAGGTGATAAACTTGACCATTGTATTATCTCCGAAATATCCACCCTGAATGAAATAGCTGTTCAACTTTGTTGACGCGCGGTCGAGATATCCCTTTGAGCCGATGTTGGACAGTCGTCCCTGTATGCCCCAATGACCTTTGAGCAGTCCTGTTCCGAAGCGCAGGGTCTCTTTATGGCTATAATAGGAACCACCAGACAAGTCGAGTCCAAAATAAGGCTCCATGCCTACATTCTCTGTCTGCATATTCAGCGTAGCACCGAAAGCGCCAGCACCATTGGTAGAAGTACCTACACCGCGCTGAATCTGCATCGACTGCACACTGGATGCGAAGTCGCCCATGTTCACCCAATAGAGCTGCGCACTCTCGGCATCGTTCATGGGGATGCCGTTGGCGGTGATATTGATGCGTGAAGGGTCAGTACCACGCACTCTAAGCGACGTATAGCCTATACCGTTTCCTGCATCAGAAGTCATCGTCACACTTGGTGTCAGCGACAACAGATAAGGCACGTCCTGTCCATGATTGACAGCCTTCAGCTGTTCCTTCGACATGTTGGTATAAGCCACAGGGGTCTTCTTTGAAGCACGGGTAGACACCACCTGTACTCCCTGCAAATCTACTGACAGGAGAGAGTCTGCCTCATCCTGTGCACTCACACTCACTGCGCACACCAGCGCAGTCATTGCTAATAATCTTCTCATACGTCTTTTTACCTTTAATTATAAATAATGTAAAGGGGAATCTGAATTGATCATGATCAAAATACTTATCCATCCCTACGCCGGCATTACCCGTATCAGGTTAGAGGGTATCATCTCAGCCGCCAACAGGCAGCACCCCTTGATATGCATTATGCAAATCGGCTGCAAAGGTACACAGAATATTCGAATTGTGCAAATTTTGGCACAATTATTATTAGTAAACCCAAGAAAAGAGAGTCTTTCCTAACTTACGACGGTGCAAATTGTTAAGCCTAATGTTAGTATAAATCGATTCATAATAATGAATAGACGAAAAAGCCGCCCGATGGTTTTATCGGACGGCTCTATTATTGGAAAGAAATCCTATCTTAGTCCCATTCTGGCCTCAACGACGTTGACAACATAGTCACCAAGCTTCTCACACTCATTAATGATATCCATATAGATGGTGCCCACTGCATAAGTGTACTCGTGGTTGTTGACATCATTGATATTCTGCGACTTCAACTGATTGCGGAAGTTGTTTATCTCGTGCTCGATATTGAACGTGCGGTTGACATCGTAACCCTCACGGCGTCCACGCAACAGCTTATTCATCTCAGTGAGCGACTGCATGGTGAGCTCCATCATCTGGTAGATGTGCTCATACTGCTTCTCGTTGAAGTGGTCTTCCTTGCCATTGTATTTACGCGAGATGGTACGCGCCATATTGAAGCAGGCATCACCGATACTCTCAAGCTCGGAAATCTCACGCAGCATGGCACGGATCTTACCCTTGGTGTCGTCGGAGAGATGGGCATTGCTCACACTGTCGAGGTAGTTGGCTATCTCAAGTTCCATATTGTCTGAGATACCCTCGTACTTCTCGATACGAGAATAGAGCTTATTGAACTCAGCCTCCTTGTTGTCCTTCTTGTTGTTTGAACTTGACGAAAGGGTGAGCAGTTCGCGTACCATGTCGAACATACGCTGCATACGCTCAGAGAACGATTGTATCTCCTTCTGTGCCTCAAGCACTGAGAGTTCAGGAGTCTTCATGAAGCCGGCAGTAATAAAGTGCAGACGGAAGTCCTCTTCCTCATCCACTCTCTTCGGCTTGATTATCCAGCATACAAGACGTTCTATCTGAGGTACGAACCAGATGAGGATAAATGTGTTGGCTACATTGAAACACGTATGGAACGCAGCGAGGACGAAGCTCAGCTTAGCAGCATTTGCCATGAAAGCCTCAATGCCTGCACTCTCCTTTGTCATTGTAACATCATATCCCACCAAGCCACACACTCCATCAACAAACGGGCGGAACAAGAACAGGATCCAGAACACTCCGAAGAAATTGAAGAACATGTGCGACAGGGCAGCACGACGAGCCTGCGTATTTGCCGACAGAGCTGCCAGGTTTGACGTCACGGTAGTTCCGATATTCTCACCCATCACGAGAGCAATACCCTGATAAATAGGCAGGGCACCACTGGAACACAGAATCATTGTGATGGCCATCACCGCTGCCGATGACTGCACACAGAAGGTCATGACACCTCCGAGGAACAGGAATATCAGGGTCGTCCAGAACGATGTGGGATCGAATGATGCGAAGAAATTCAGAAGGGTCTGATTCTCTCCGAGATTCATCTCTGTTCCTGTCATACGCAGCGTGCCAAGTCCTAAGAGCAGGAACGACAAGCCGAAAAGGAAGTCACCTATATATCTGTATTTCTTCAGATAAATAAGTATTATACCAATGAAAAAGGCAGGATAAATGGCACTGGTAATGTCGAACGACATTCCAGCCGACATAATCCATGCCGTGAGAGTGGTACCGATATTGGCACCCATGATGACGGAAATAGCCTGAGCCAAGGTAAGCAGCCCGGCATTGACAAATGACACTGTCATCACTGTGGTAGCCGTTGACGACTGCACGGAAGCAGTAACCAACATACCAGTAAGCATTCCCGTAAACCGATTGGTGGTCATAGCACCAAGGACGTGTCGCAACTGCGGACCCGCCATCTTCTGCAAAGCCTCACTCATCGACTTCATACCGAACATAAGAAGTGCAAGCGAGCCAAGAAGCTTAAAAATGATCCAAATTGACATAAAGTTTTGCTTTATATTCTCTAATTCGGGCACAAAGATAATAAAAAAGCTACAGATTATCACAGATTATCACAGATTTTTTTTATCTTTGCAGCATAATTCGTGTAACCAACAACAATTTATGGAAAAAAAAATAAAAATATACGTACGTAATAACGGCAAGACTGTAGAAGCACCTTTAGGTGCAAACCTTGAGGAAGTGTATCAACTGTCAGGTCTGCAGATGAAGTATGGCCCTCTCTCGGCACATGTAAATAATAAGGTGGAGGGAATGCACTATCGCGCCTTTAGCCAGAAAGAAGTGGAATTCCTCGACATTACCTCGTCGAGCGGCAATCGTGCCTACACCCGCACACTCTTCTTTATACTCTGCAAGGCAGTACACGACCTGTTCGACCCCTGTAAGGTGGCTATCGACATACCTGTATCAAACGGCTACTATGTCAATCTAAACATCGGGCGCCCTATCACCTTAGAAGACGCGGGGACCATCCGCCGCAGGATGCAGGAGATCATCGACGCTGCCATGCCCGTACATCGCCATGAGACTACCACTGAGGAAGCCATCAACATGTTTGAGAATCTTCATAACCGCTCAAAAGTCAAACTGCTGAAATCTACAGGACGACTGTTTACCACATATTATGATATCGACGGATACGTGGACTACTATTACGGCTCTCTGCTTACAAACACTTCACAGATTTATCTCTTCGGTGTAGAGAAATACTACGACGGCCTACTGCTACGCCTGCCATCGCGAGAAGATCCCGACGAGCTGGGCGAAATGACGCATCAAGACAAGATGTTCGGCATATTCAAGGAGCACCACCAGTGGCAGGACATTCTCGGACTGCGCACCGTAGGCGACCTTAATGACGTCATAATGCAAGGCCACTCTTCCACGCTCATCCAGATCAGCGAGGCCCTGCAGGAAAAGAAAATCGCCAAGATAGCCGACGAGATAGCCAACCGCAAGGGCATCAAGATCGTACTGATAGCCGGTCCGTCATCCTCTGGAAAGACCACCACCTGCAAGCGACTCTCAGTACAGCTCGCAGTCAACGGCATCAAGCCCATCGAGATTTCACTCGACGACTACTTCGTGGACCGCGACAAGACACCACGCGACGAGAAAGGCGATTACGATTTCGAGCATCTGCATGCCCTCAACCTGCCACTGTTCAACGAGCAGTTGTCAGCCCTTTTCCGTGGTGAGGAGGTAGAACTGCCGCGCTACGACTTCCCCACAGGCACCAGCCAGATGAGCGGCAGGAAACTGCGTCTTGGCGAGAACGAGATGCTGGTAGTGGAAGGCATACATGCCCTCAATCCGGAACTAACCTCGCAGATCCCCAACGAGCAGATATACCGTGTATATGCCTCTGCACTGACCACCATACTGCTCGACAACCACAACTATATCCCCACCACCGACAACCGTCTGCTTCGCCGTATCATCCGCGACCATAAGTATCGGGCCGTATCTGCCCAGGAGACCATTCGCCGATGGCCTTCTGTACGGGCAGGAGAAAACAAATGGATATTCCCTTATCAGGAGAATGCCGATGCGATGTTCAACTCAGCCATGTTATTCGAGCTGGCCGTCATCAAGAGTCAGGCAGAGCCACTGCTGGAACAGGTGCCAGAGAACTGCCCGGAGCATGCAGAGGCCTACCGCCTGCTGAAATTCCTCAGGTATATCAAGCCTATTCCAGAGACACAGATACCACCAACATCACTACTTCGTGAATTCTTAGGAGGAAGTTCTTTTGAATATTAATCGAAGAAAAATGTGAAATATGCAGTTTTTTGGGAATTCCTTTGGCTATTCCATTAAAATTGCATAATTTTGCAGCCACTTTAAGGAAATAAGTAATAAACCAAATAATTATGGCAGAAAAATTGGAAGTGAAGGAGCTGGATCAGGTTGTTGTCCGCTTCTCTGGTGATTCTGGCGACGGGATGCAGCTCGCTGGAAACATTTTCTCTACGGTCAGTGCCACCGTTGGTAACGGCATCTCTACATTCCCCGACTATCCCGCTGACATCCGTGCCCCGCAAGGCTCACTGACGGGAGTTTCTGGCTTCCAGGTTCATATCGGAGCTGG
>DGTJ01000115.1 GCA_002393725.1 Prevotella sp. UBA4339
GACTCCTCCGAACCATTGAGGAGGAGTTCGTTGCGCTGCCGACTGAGTTTCTGGTACTCCAGGCTTTCTGTGCTATATATCAGCATACGGCGCTCGATGCCCTCCAGCTGGATGCGCTCCTGCTCATCCACGTAGTCACAGTACAGGATACGGCCCATAGCATAGCGGTGGGTCAGTTCTGCCAGCTGTCTTTCTGTCTCGGCCTTGGCAGCATCGTTGGCCTTTCGTTCACGCTCCTGGCGGTCCTTGTCTTCTGCCGACTCTTGTTTAGCCCCGGCCTTAGCGTTGGTGAATATTTCCAGTTTATCCTCTGCCTCCTTTACCTTCTTCGCAGCATCCTCAATAGCAGCTGAAGTGGCATTGGCATCTTCGCGCAGTCCTTTCAGTTTTTCCCTGCGTTCCTTCAGCTGCTGTTCCCAGAACTTCTTGGTGTCATTATTCTGAGTATTGTCCTGCTGCTGATAAGAAGGGTCTGTGGGGGGGAGATAGATTGTGAACGTAGGCTTCTGGTCATCTACACCCAACAGTTCGGGGTAGGCATCATAGATGGCCTTTCGTTTCTTTCCGGCATCCTCCAGTACTTTATTATTTTCTTCCAGCTGGCTGCGCAGCTCGTCAGTCCTGGTCTTGCCATACACACCGCCTGTATTCATAGACAGCTCGGCATCCTCTGCCAGAGCATCAGGCAGTTGCCTCTGAGCGTCTGCGATAGCCACACTGGCTTCTGCAACCTCTTTTCCGATTTCAGCCAGCATCTCTTTAGCACCTTCTATCTCATACTTTCGTGCCAATGACCTAAGATAGTCATCGAGAGCTTTCTTGTTTTCACGGTATTTGCCCGTTGTCTCATCGAGCAGGCCATTATATCCCGGTATGATTCTGTTCAGCTCCTCGATGGCTTTCTTGCGGTTTTCCAGACTGGAGAACTCGCTTCTTGCCGTCTGTATCAGGATGTCGAGCTTTGCCTGTTCCTCGCCCATGCGCGAGGCTGCGTCTTTTCTGATCCTGTTCAGGGCAGCAGTCTCAACCGAGACTAGCTTGTTTTTCGATGCGAGATCTGCCATCAGTGCTACCACGGTAGCGATTGCAGTGGCAACCAAGGCGTAAGGATGGCGGCTTAGCAAGGCGAACAGTTGCTTTGTTCCCTTGATAAGCACATTATTGACGAATGCCGTATATCTCATGACAATCAGCCGTTTGTTCTCGGCGATGGTCAGTGTTATGACAGCGGCTGTAAGTGTCGTCAGCGTTTTTGTGTAGCTGCCTGCAAAATTGATGATTGTATTCAGTACCTTGACAATCATACCTGTAGTGCTGATGGTGGCACTTGCCACTGGCAGCAATTTCTCACCCAGTTCTATTCTCAGGTCGTTGAAGGCCTTTCGTGTTTTCTCGAGCTGAGCCTGATACGTTTTATTCTGCACGTTGAACTCGTCGATGACACTTGTGCCTTTCTCGTAGGCTGCTGTTGCCAGTTCCTGATGTCGCCGCACGTCATCAATCTTGCTCGACAGCGTGGAGAGCACACCGATGGCACGTGTACCGTCAAGCCCCATCTGTTCAAAGAGCGGTGCCAGTTCAGTGAACCCGCCTTTCTTGTTCATTGTTTCAAAGAACTGCATGAGTGCCTGGTTCATGTCGGTCTTTACCAACTGTGCGAATTCTTCGACATTCTTTCCTGCTATGCGGGCAAAGATCTCGGAGTCGGTGGTCATCTTGGTGATGATCTGTGAGAGTGCAGTGGCAGCCATCTCGTCCTTCTGCATGTTCTCGTCCATGGCGGCGCCAAGCCCTAGTATCTGTGCTTGTGTCATGCCCGCCTGTATGCCGATGCCGGAGAGTCGTGCAGCGAAGTCAACGAGGTAGCCAGCCCCTGCCGCCGAGTTCTGTGCCAGCTCGTTGACAGCGGAGCCTGTGGCGAGCATGGCCTGCCGGAGTCCCTTTTTGTCATCCTCTCCGAAGGCCATCGCCAGTTTGCCGATGGCATCCACGGCACCCTTTCCAAGGTCATCACCCAAGGCTACGTTGATTTTGTCGGCTGCATCGACGAATTCCAGTACTTTTTCTGTCGATGTGATTCCCAGCCGTCCGGCAGAGCCAGCCAGCTGATTCAGCTCTTCACGCGGTGTTCGGGTGTCAATCTGTTTGAACGTTTCGTTCATCCGTTCCACCTCACCGATGGTCTGGCCGGTATATTTGCGCACATTGTTCATTTCCTGGTCCATCTCGGCAAAGGCTTCCACACTGCCTTTTACTATGTCACGTAGTCCGGAATATGCGGCCAGTGTCTGGGTGATGGCACCCCAGTTTTTGTTCAGGAAGTTCATGCTACGGGCGAAAAAATTTTCTTTTTTTTCGTCCGGCTTCTGCATATCCTGAACTTTTTTCAGTTCTGCATTCAGCAGTTTCAGTTTTTCTGTCAGCTGCTCAACGCTATTCCCAGTGCGCTCTGTATCTTGGATCTGCTCTTTGAGTGCTTTGATGGAAAATTCCAAATCGCGAATACTGGCCGTACTCAGGTTCTTCAGCGTTCTGTCGATAAGTTCCATTTCGTCAGCCACCACCTTCTCATCTTTGTGTATGGCCTTCATTGTCTGGTTGTACTGAGCTGCCGTAGTTACCACCTTACGCTCATGAGCATCAATCTCAGACAATTTCTCCCTAATCTTATCAAGACTTGTGGCAGCACCATTGTACTCCAAAGTTCCTTGACCTGCACTTTCCTTGATACTCTTGGCAGTCTGCTCAGCAAGTTTCAACTGTTTCAGCGATGCCGTGTCGATATTTTCCACCGTCTGTCTCACAAACTCCGCTTCAGCGCGTGTCTGTGCAAACGTCTTGGTGGCACCTTCAGCCTCCAGTTGAAGTTTCTCAAAAGCCTTTGTAGCCTTGATATTCTCCAGCTCTTGCGTCACCTGGTCGAGCATACCATTCAGCTGCTCATAGAAATGGCTGTCGTGTGGCACCTCTTTTGAAAGGCGAAGGAGACTTCTTTGGGCTTCCTCTATGCGGTCAACGGAAGCGGATTGAAGATCATTCAACGTGCCGATGGTACGTGCCACTTCACTATCGTATTTCTTCAGTTCCTTCTCTGCCTCGCTCAGTTCCTTCCGGATGGCAGCGATAAAACTTCTGCCCATCTTTTTCTCCTTTGCTTCAGCCAGGTCGCTTTTCCACGACTCCACTTTTCTACGCAATTCATCCAGATTGCGCTTTGCCTGCTCACTGTTGAGCTCAATGACGGTTGTATATTTCTCTGTTGTAGCCATAAAAAACGGGTGCTAACTTTTCTGCAAAGTTAACACCCGTTCCCATATAGTAAAAATACGCTATAATCAGTCGTGATTGCTCAAGCGGTTCTGGTACCGCTCGTATTCAGAGGACTTTTCACCTATCTCTCTGTAGATGTCGTAGATAGATTTTTCCTCTTTCTTGGAGGAATCGCTGCCTTTCAGGGCGAAATAGATGAAAACACCTACCACCACTACAGCTGCCATTATCGGTTCAATCGTTATCATTATATCTTGTTATTTGTTGTTTTCTTAGAAAAGTCCCCCGATGCTCCCGCACAGGGGGATTTGAGTGATCTTAAATGTATTGTGGAACCGGCCTATCTATCAGAAGGCCAGCAGCAATATCCTTTCTATAATTATCTACGGCCGCCCTAATTTTGTCAATAGTAGCCTTTGTCGGTGATTTCAGGCCGCAGGCATACTGCCTGAGCAGTGAGGCGTTCATGCCGGCATATTCGGCAAAAGCAGATACATTGATAAGGTAATAGCTGAAGAACGCTCCGATGTCGAAGATGAATTCAAATTCAAGTTCTGGAGTCTCCTTGTCTTCAGTTTGGCAGAATTGTTTTTCCTCCTCATAGCATTCGTAAAAGTTGCTGATGGCCTTACGGGCAGTCTTCCCGTCGCCATGAAGGCCGGTGAGACCATCGTGCGCTCCCACCATAAAGCAAGCGAACATATCCTTGCCAGTCTCTACGATTACTTGTATTTTCTTTGCCATACTCATATTCCATTAAAAAGTGATCGTCAAAGTATCTCGAATTTTACGGAAGAGGAACACGGGCCTAAAGCCCGAGTTCCTGATAGATAGTCTTCAAAGTGCCTATTGGCACTTCTTCCGTTCCATGCCTTCCAACCCAAGTGGATTTGCCGTTTCCGGGATTCATCCACTTATCGTGACCGGCACCATGATGAAGTAGGAAGCATCCTGCTTTCCTTAACTTCCTGTACAACTCGTTGTACTTCATGTCTCAATACATTTTAGATCACTTTGTCATTTCTGACGATGCAAAGGTAACAAAAAAGTTATTAACCGCCACATCTTTCAGTAACTTTTTTGCAACCGTCTTAAACATTTAACACTTATGAGCATAAAAAGAGGCTGAGAAGTCTACCTTTCAGCCTTGATATATTTATTATATGTTACTCGCGAGTGAGGATTAAAGTTTACGATTTTGAGTCGATATCCCTTCGTGCCCCACTTCCACCAAAGGAAGTGGTGGCGGTACTCGCGGTACACCACGGTACTCAGTGAGTCGCGGATATTGTAGTAGAAGGTGGTGTCCTTGAGCTGCAGAGAGAGGTCGGCCCACTGGTCGCTGTAGTAGAAGCAACTGTCGCGTGGCTGGTACTGCGCTGGAACCGTGTCGCTGGTCTCGAGTGTAGTGGTCTGCATGGCCTCCAGCTGCTGGATTTTCAGTTGCAGTTCCTTGATGAGCTGTCGGTCGGCGGCCAAGGCCTCCTTCATTTTCTTCGGCACCACCTCCACAACGGTCTGTGTCACCACCTCGATAGAGTCGTGGATGGTGTCACGCTGCAGTGGAATCTGAGCGTGTGCCAGTTCCACACCCATACGGGCAACATCATCTTCGAGTTTTACGACTTGGCTGCGGTAGTGAAAAGCGAAAAACATTGAGATAACGGCAAACGGAACTGTATAGATAATGATAAGATCTTTTTTCATAACGATTCAATAAATTTGATGATACCTTCAACGATGGTTCTTGTGATGGCCTGCCTGCCCTCGTCGCTGAGCAGGAAGGCCACGTCGTGTTTGTTGTCCTGGAACATCGCTTCAATCAGCACAGTAGGGCAAGATGTCTTGCGTAAGACAAAATATCCAGCCTCCCAGTCTCGGTCTCCGTCGCTGCGATCCATTCGGATGGGCTGCTGCTTCTCGCCATAACGTCCTTTTCTCTTCAGTTCGGCAAACGTGGCCTTATATCCGGCCAGGTTCTGTTCGGCAGCATCGTAGATGCACTCTGCCAGCTGGTCACTTCTGGTCGTACCTTTTGACGTCCATACAGAAAAGCCTCCAGCAGTGTGCCATTTCCCGTCGGCCCCGGCAGCATCGTTGTGCAGTGACACGTAGATGACGTTTTTCATGCCGTATCTCTGGCACAAGCTGTTCACGAAGTTTACCCGCCATGCCAGTTCACGTTCTTGTTCTTTGTGCCAGTCTGTGCTGCGCCACTCCTTTCGTGGCTCCATCGGCAGATAGTCTATGAAAGAGCGTATGCCATAGCTCTTCAAGATGGCATCTACCTCCAAAAGGACTTCGCGTGAATAGCGAGGTTCACGGAATCGGCCATCTGGAGAACCTTTGCCTGGTGTAAATTCCTCATGGGCAGTCCCCAATGCCACGGTAATTTCATCTTTCTCCATCGACATTTCTCCCTTTGATATTCATGTAGTCGGCCAGGAACGGAATGCGCTCGATGAACTTGAACCGCATTACGTAGTAGATGAACGACACCACGCTCCACGGTGCTGTCCCCTCTCGGAAGATCTGCTTCAGGTTCTTCAGCACGTTGGTGGAGTAGAAGTAGATGATGGTGTAGGTAATGAAGCTCACACACTGCAGCGCGCCCACCAGTTCACCTTTTAGTCGCCCGATGGCATAGATGGCCGTGCAGAGGATGAAGAACACAGTGGCCTCGCCGATGCAGCGGAAGGCTTTTTTCAGCGAAAAGTCCTCGCCCTTGGCAATCATGCCCGAGAGATAGCCGAAGACAAAGTTGAGGAAAAAGATGAGGAACAGGCTCCACAGCTCTCCCTCGATGGGCTTCAGATAAGCCAGCACAGCCATGAATATGCCGACAATCACGTTTTTAACTTGCTCAATCATAACTTTAATATTTTAGACAGTGCAAAAGTAAACAGAAACGTGCAGGCATAAAAATACACTGCCATGCCGCTGATGGGCGACGTGGCAGTGCAAAAATAGAATAGGACGAGGTCAGCCCAGCACCCACCTCTTGGCGGTGGCTACGGCATACTGGCACCAGGTGTTGTATTCCTCATACTCCTGGGCATTCTCGGCATAGTCGCCATTGATGGCATGGCGCTGGATGGCCAATTCCTGACTCTCAGAGTAGCGGCTGCGGATGATGGCGTTGGCCACATCGCCGTAGTCGCTCTGGTTGTCGCATTTCATCACTGTGCCGCCATCGGTCTCAGTACCGGTGTAGGCATAGGCAGTAGGCCAAGGCTCCGGCACGTCTTCACCTTCTGTCTGCTGCGCTGGCTGGTAATTGTTCAACACTTCCTCATTGAGGTAACCGATAATGTGCTCTTCGTCGTATCTCTGATACGTGCGAGGCTGTTGATAAACATGTCTGTTCATATTCAAGTAAACTTGGTATATTCCTTACCATCCTTGCCTCTGAACTGCTGAATGACTGTGGGAACGGGTAGATCTTCGCGAGTAAAATCACTCATGGCCTGGTCAATCATGATTTTTGATCCCGTGAAGGTGTAGAACTCTGCATCCTGCGATGTTGGCTGTCCTTTCTCATCCCGTGTTTTCTCGAACTGGTAGGTTTCTTGTTCCTCACCATTGAAGTCCGTTGTCACAAATGTCTGGATGATTTTCTTGAATCTGATGGCCAGCACCTTTCCAGGCACTTGCTTAGGAATGTCTTGTATCTGTCCTGCAGAGTCAGACATGCTCACAGAAACGATCTGTTTCTCGATTTTCGAGTCCTGAATGACGTAGTCTTCAAGAAATAACTTGGTAGGAGCTGGTTTACCCCCCCCCGTTAACATTTCTTTGCATTTGGTTACTACCGATGAGAACGGCACTTTCTGCTCAGGGTTCATGCCCTGAAACGGCGGTCTTACCCGACGTTTCTTGATAATCTTACCTAATGATTTTTCCATACCTAATGACTTTATAAGGTTGATGCAATCAGCATGTTTGATGAATCCGAACCGAGAAGAAAGCTTTATTCTTATCTGTTCTTCATCAAACCCCTTCTTTTGCAACCGTCTCACGTGCCTAGCCAGTTCCTGTTTGTTACGTTTGCTCACTGCCACATGGTCATGGTAGAACACATAGCCACCGAGACGTATGCCCATCCAAATAGGACGTACGTTATAATCGGTGTTGACTGTCACATGCCAGTCACGAGACAAATGCATAATAGCAAGTTCCAGGATAATGTGAAGTGCCGTCTTGTCGGCGTGTCTGAAAAGGATATTGTCAACAAAGCGGAAATAAAACGGGACACCTTCTTCAACGTAGCACTCAAACTTCCGTGACAAGTAGCCTGGTCCAAGACAAAGTTCTCGGTAATCAGCCTCGGTCTTCGCTGTACAGATGCGGTCAGTCACATAGCGTTGTGTCCAGTATGACATTTTCTCAGGGTCATTGCCAATATCGAAGAAACGCATAGCCAGCCTGTCAAACCTTGCGAGATAAATCTGGCCGAACAACTGTGCCACCTTGATGCCGAGTGGAGCCCCCTGAATGTAACTGTCAACCACTTTGAACATGAATGTAAGCAGTTTGCTAGGCTTTATCAGCCTCTCTAACGCATCCTTTAAGATGGCATGATCCATCATCGGAAAGTAGTGGTGAGCATCAATAGCGACATAAAACGACATATCTTTCTGCGTCCAACCGTACAGTTCATTACGTAGGAAGCGGAACAAGCCATGAGTGCCCATATTGGGCTTCACGGCTGGTGCCCGCCAAGTAGAGTAGTCGTATATGGCTTTCTCGTATGGCAGTATGGTAGCGCTCTCCAATACGTGGTCTTCGATGGGAGCTTTGGCAAGCGTCCGCTTTTTCCTGTCAAAGATGACCTTTTGGACATAGCCTTTAGGTTCCCAGGATTCATCGGCAATCTGCCTCACAATCTCCTCGAGGTTGTGTTGCAAGTCCGCATCGAAGGCCTTCACGTAGTCGCGCTGATGTTTCTGGTCGGAGTAATTGTCGTATGCCTTGATGGCATTTCCCATCGACTCATTCTCCCTGTTGTCGCGTATTCTACGCATAAAGGCGTGGATCTTGTGGTTCTAAAAAGGGGTCTTGAAAGGGGTCTAAGAGTGGGTCTAAAAGTGGGTCTGGTGGGAGTCTGCGAAACCTCCCGACAGGTATGCCGCTCACCATACATGGTTACGAGGCTCGCTGCCATCTCAGCTATGTTCGACCTATGGGTCAGGCTCACTCCCTTATCTTTTATAGGTATCGTTTAGGAACGCGCCCCGGTTCGCATTGGCATCCGAGACCGCATTGTTGCCATTGAGGTACACCGAGCCCGCATTGTCACCATTGTTGGCATTGCCCAGCAATACGGCACCACGCAAACCGCGCTTGGGAGTTCTACCTACTTTTACTTAGAAAAGCAGGTGCAAAGTTACACTTTTTATGTCAATTCAGCAAGTCAAAGAGCGAATTTGATTATTTATTTAATAATTATTGTCTGAAATTTCAAATATCGTCGACCGCTTCGCGGTATCGACCGCCCTATCGGGCGGGGGCGCTATCGCGCCGGTGTTCTTTGCGCTCCGCGCTTGCTGCGCCCCCTTTGCCTACTCAGTTTTCCACGTACCACACTGGTTTCGTCGTGAACGCCTCTGCGTATTCGCAGAGGAACGCGCCCCGGTACGCAGCGGCACCCGAGACCGCATGGCCGCCACGGAGGCACACCGAGCCCGCACCGCCACCATCGCCGGCATCGCCCAGCAACACGGCACCACGCAAACCGCTTGTGGCGGCTGGATTGTAATAGCCGTCGCCGTAGAATGTGCTGGAGCTGCCGCCCAGCTCTTCCTTCGGGAAGAATGCCAGATTCTTCAGCGTGTACTCCTTCGCGTACTGCCATCCGGCAGCTGAAGCGACCGGCCCTTTGCCAATCTGTGTCAGACCTGCGACGCTTGAAAGGTTCATCTGTGAGCCGTCAATGTTGTCGCTTACATAGAGCGTTTGCGATTTGTCCGGATTGCACTGAAGCAACATGTTCTCGCTCATTGCTGTGAGATACTTGTAATCATTCTTCAGTCCGTAGAATGACGGAATGTTGCCGATGGTCTTTTGATTGCCGTTGTCGTTGATGGTGGTACTGAGCAGTCCTGTGAAGTCGCCCTGGTCAATGCCAATGTTCAATTTTGCGTAGGGGTAATACTTCCATGCGTGTTCCCAATCTGTTGGCATGTCGATGCCTTCTCCTGTGCCTCCCTGGCGCAGTCCGTTGGCATCCAGCTTGGCATTGAAAGCAGCCTGAATGTTACGGTTGCCGAATATGATGCGCTTCAGGGCAGCCGTGATATACTGCATGACGCGCTCATTGGCAAACCACAGTGTGCCGTTCTTACGAGCAGCTGTACGGAATGCTGCGATTTCCATGTTCGTGGCTGGCATGCAAAGCTGTGAGTTGAATAAGCCATCGAGTGTTGCATCATTGTTGCCTCCACGGAACTGTGCCGTGCTGTTGACCACGCTCATCAGCTTGGCGTTTGTGCGGTCCATAGCGGCATAGCCAGCACAGGAACGGCTACCCACGGGGATGTAGTAGTTCCAGAAGCCAGGACGCGGTCCACCGAGAGATACTGTCTCATAGAGGTAGTTGTCATCCTCGTACACCTGATAGTAGAAAGGCACGTTCCAGCCCCACTGATAGTGTCCGGCACCTCCCGTAAGGTCGGCAGCGCCACCGTTTTCGAGCAGATTATGGTTTGTTGGCGACAGTTTTGTGCGCTGGTGGGCATCGGTTACGAGGTAACCACCCAGTCCAAGCTGCTTTGCCAGCGTCTGGCCAAGGTCGAAGTCACCGACGGGCGAGCCGACGGGCGATGCATTTCCCTTAGCCCACTTGCGACCAAACCAAGGCAGGCTGCCGCTTACCTGTGACACGGCAATAAGGCCCGTCTTACCGGCCTTCGTGTCATAGCCCAGAATATAGGTGTTAGCACCTACGTTCAGGCCTTCGATTTCTTTCATCTTAATCTTGTCCATAAAAGTATTTGAATTAGAAAATAGCTGTCGATTCGATACATACCCAGAAGTAGTGGTACTCGTTGTTCTCCGGGTGAAGAATATCTTGTGAAGAACACAGCCGCATTGAGTGATAGGCGTGTTTCCTTCCGTTGCTGACAGTGAATCCGGGATGGGAATAGTGTGCACCCACGTTCACAATCAGGTCATCTCCTTCTGCATACACCCCGTGGAAGTCAGGGTTTGCGTCAGCGTTTACTGCCTGTGCAAAGCACAGCCTTTCCGGATATTCGTTGACGGTTGTCGTTACATTCACTTCTTCAGGTGTTGACGCACAGCTTACGTATGTGTCTCCTCCCCTGTGATTATAGACTTCCACCGTTTTTCCAGGGTATAGTGAAGGTGCCGGGAGGTAAATACTGTCGTCCTGATGATAGAACACGTATATTTTCTGTGCCGTTCCCGTACATTTTACGATTCCTGTTTCCCAGTCTTCATAGACAGGTACTGCCGTAATGCGTCTCAAGAAGGCCAGCTTTTCCGTTTCCTCTAAAAGGCTGATCAGTGTTCCGTCCGTAAGGCTGTCGAGCATGTTCTGGTCACTTTCCTCCTGTATGAGTCTCCCCTCTTGTGCCATATATGCGTAGAATTCCCTCAGTTTTTCCTGACTCATCACTGCAACCCATTTACAATCTTTATCCCAATTCGAACTTATATACAAGCTATCGGCTTTCACTGTCCCTTCGACGTGAGCCGCCTGCATGTAGGCTTCCCCCGTTTTGAAGTCAAATGCCAGGTTCGGCAGGAAGTTCATTCCTGTGCTATCGCCGGGGTGCTCCGTGTCGAAGCGTGTATAGTCTTCCGACCATGCCCCTGCCTGTTTTCCGTGCTGTGAGATCATCCAGTCGCCGTTGACAATGACCGATCCGAGCTTTGCGAATGCGGCGAAGAGGACTTTTGTAAACACGAACTCGAAGCCATAGGCCACGATCCATGCGCTATTCTGGTCTGGACTCTGGCCTCCTGCTACAATTACTCCCACATCCTTCGGGTAGTAGTAGATATCTGCATACTCCACCACGGGGATATTCCTCTCCGTGCGTTCATAGCTTCTTTCCACACTCCATTTCCCAGCAGGGAACCACCACGGACCTGTTTCTCCTTGCGCACCGTGTTTCACCACGGGTATGGGCGGCAGTTCAAGGACAACTTCAGCCGCAGATACCGATGCACCTCTTACGAGCCTAAAGGACAGGGTTCTTTCCGTTGACCTTACGATTGAAGCGGAAAGGGTTAGCGTGTTGTCTCTGTAGGCCGAGCTCGAGGGCGTTGTCCAGTTGCCGCTATCTCGGCAGTACTGGATCCAGTGTCCACACCCGTCTGTCAGGGTTCTGTTTCCCAACGGCAGCGGTGTGCGCGTCATACCCTCTATTCTGTATGCATCGACGGTGACGGCTTCTGTCAGAACATTTCCTTTGCTGTCTGCAGACAGTACGCTTACGCTCGTTATGAGCCCGTAGATAACAGGATTATCCCCTTTTTCCCCCTCTTTTTTCGCGACTATCATGAATGACCTCGTAGTGTGCAGCTCTTTGCCATTGTCGGTGACTGTGAACGCCACTTTCACCTCTCCTTCGAAACTGCTTGCCGGAGTCGAAGCTTCAATTCCCACATGGAATGCGTGTACGGAATCGTCGTAAGCTACATCGGCTCCTGACGGGCTGCTGATGATGACGGGCGTGTAATGTGCTATGGCTCTTCCGTCCGCCATGACAGTAGCATTGACGAAAGTGCCAATCTCGCTTTTGCTCAGACCATCCTCTCCAGTCTCCACCCAGAGCACTGGAGGAGAGAATACCGCCACGGCAGGAGTTAGTCCGTCTTCTGGAGCAGGCAGCAGGTTCTTGATCTTCGATAGTTGCATGTCTTACGGTCTGCTTGCTTGGATCCTTGTGGCGATACCGCCATACTGAGTCAGTTTCTCGTATGTGATGCCCGTCTCGTTAATCTCTGTAATGGTGTCGCCGGTCTTCTGTGATACCAAAGTGTAGGTGAACGTCCACCCCTCAGAGGCCGTCACGTCTTCATCTTCTTCTCCAACGCCGTTGTGACGTTTATACACCTTCGGCGTGAAGGACACCGTCTCACCCCGCTTCACCGTGTCACCGGCTATTGAGCAGCCGTCCACGATATAGTAGGGGTCATGCTCGTCGGTGGGATTCACCGTGGCATAGTACGACTTGCCGAGATAGACGGCCTTTGCGCGGAACAGTTCTGAACCGTCCACTGCAGCCTCGTAGAGCGTGAGGCTGTTGCCGTTGATGACCGTCACGCCTGCCTGGTTGGCTACAGCCTCCCAGCCGTTGGTACCGAAATGCTCGAAGGTAATCACGGCATCATTAATGGATGCACCTGTTGACATCATCTGCAGCATGGCCGTATAGGTCAGTGACTCTTGATCGTCAGAAATCACCTCGTCGCCAGTGCCATCAGCACCGGTCACCGACACCAGCAGCTGGTAGGCATTGCCCACGACCTGCTGCACAGGAATCATCTGTTCACATACGAAAGGCTTGCCGGTGTATGTTCCCTGGTAGTAGATATAAATATCGGTGGCGATATTGTTCTGCGGTGTCACCAGATTGGCTTTTATCTTCAGTCCGGGGAACTTTTTGCCGTTCATAGTCACTTCAGTTAGCTCGAAACGGTCGGCAAAGGCTGCCTTCACCGTACCATCAGCATCGAGGATGCCGTTGTTGTCGGCGATGTTGTTGAAGTACCATTGTCCACCGGCAGCAGGTACGACCACGGCACCGGCCTTCCCGGAGTACGGCTGCGGAAAGAGTGTTGCCGGATAACTGGAGAAGTCGGTGTTCGACACGACTCTTGTCTGGGCATCGTAATATTGCTGCAGGCCGTGTCCTGTAGCTATCTGCACACCCATTCTCGGTGTGATTGTGTCGCCGTCCTCATAGGCGTACAGGGTCTTGATTTTCGATACGTTATTATTCATTTCTTCAGTGTTTTAATAAAATCCAACGCTTCTTTTTCATTCACGGGGACTGCACGAGCGAGGAAGTCTGCCGTGGCACAGGCGAAGTCGCCCGAATGCACCAGGTACCCGTCCTTTGCCGTCCCCTGCCTGAATTCAGCCACGCCGAGGCGCAGCGCATCATCGTGACTTACTACATAATACTGTATTGCTTTCATACCTCTCTTGATTTTGTAGGAATCTGAATGAATATCACGGTGCCATTGTCCATCGTCACCGGCTTGCCGCTGTCATCGCAGAGCGCACGGTAGGCACTCAGCTCACGGCAGAGGATGCCTGCCTGCGGCTGTCCGCTCTGGAGACCTCCCTTGTTGATGACGGCTTCCTCGCCATAGCCCACGCTCTCGAACTCGCCATTGCCAGATGCAAAGAAGAGTTCCATGTCAAAGAATCTGCATGGGTTGCTTATAATGCCCTTGGCATTGGCCACCCATGCGTTGAGCACAACTGTTGTCGTGTCATGGAAGATGTACTTGCCACGCAGGAACTCGATGTCATAGTCAAACTGGCCATACCACCGTTTCAGGCGTGTTACGAAATACTTAGCCGTGTTTGCATTGCCGTAGGCGACGGCCTTCACCCTCAGCGTAACGTCCTGTATATAGTCCTGGTCAACGATGATTTCCTTTGTCTGCTCACCGCTTACCAGCCACGGCTGCTCGCTGAAGTCCTCGCTGAAAGCCCGTGTTTCTGTGTTCCACCACTGCCACTGATACGAGGCCCTTTCATCAGGAATGTCATCAGGGCCGTTCCTCAATTGCACAGGAATGCCGAACTGCCCCCAGTGACGCATCGGCACGAGTCGCACTTTGCCGCGCCATTTGCCGGCATCGAGCGTGATGTTCAGGTCGGTCTGTGTCTCAGTCACACAGTCCTTCTCCCAGTCGAACTTGAAAACCTCGTTGCGTCGAGGATCGATGTATTCACCGTGGAAAGCAATCTTCACCACCTCCTGCGGCTGTGTGTTGCGGTAGAGTGTCAGCCTCTTCGTCACGGCATCGACGGTGTAATTGTGTTCACTCTCCGATGCAGCAGGCAGCACGGAACAGATGCCACCCGAAACAAGTGTCAGCGTCCATGTCACGTTAACCATTTGCGCCACATAGTCGGATGTGGCAATCGTACCGTCAGGGTCACTGATGATCAGCTGTGGCTTCAGCACAAAGGGAGTCAGCGTTCTGTTCGGAATGAACGACAGCGACGAGGCATCATACTTCTGCAGCAGTGATCCGCCCATCTCCACGATCTGGAAGATGAAGCTCAACGGTGCATGCACCACGCGGCCTTGATTTTTTCTTATCCTCATATCTCAAAAAATTACATTAGTATCGAATACATGGCACTGAAGGTGTTGTCCTGCTCTGGCAGATAGACATCACACTGAAAGCTCACCTGGGCACCGGCCTCCCACGTTCCGGGATAGTCAACGGCTGAGTCGAGTGGCAGGGTGAAGCCCAAGGTTCCCTGAGCGTGAGTAATATTCCATGCCATATCGCCGTCGCTGTCATGACTGATGCGCTGCCAACTGATGTTGTTCCAGCCTATCTCTGTGTCGCTGATCTGCATCTCGGCATTCCAGAGCGAGGCGACGAGCGTAGTCTGCCACGGCTTTCCTGCCGGGAAGCTGTCGCCTGCCGTGCTCACAATCTCCAAGGTCATGTTCTTGCCACCGAGCAAACAGGCCCAGTCAGCATTGTTATACCGAGGCTCCTTGCCGACGGTAGGCTTCTCAACTGCAGCCTGCCACAGACAGCCGCCCCACCATACGCGGTCAGCAAAGAATCCCCTTGCCTCTTCATCATAACCATGTATATACTGCGTGGCGGCATCCCATGTGCCACGGTCACGGGCCGTATATTGCGGATTGCCCTGATAGTCCACACGGATGAAGTCCTGGACAATCAGACCACGGGCATAGATATACGGTTGTCGCTTGTTGACGGGCAGGTTCCTCAGACAGTCGAGGTCAGGAGGCAG
>DGTJ01000132.1:0-2812 GCA_002393725.1 Prevotella sp. UBA4339
GGTATCTCGTCTGTGCTGCTGCAACTGCTTCCTCGAACAGATGCCTATCCACATCATCTTTCATCTGCAGAATGATGCGCACTGTCATAGGGTACTCGTCATCGGCCCTATTCAAGTAAAAACGCTCAATATATAATCTCTGCATCGGTCGGTTTAGATTTGTCAAAGTCTATTTACTCTGCATGAACAGCCAGTCGCGCACTGCTGCAATCTTATAGCCGTAGTCAAAAGATGCCATGTGCTCCATACCCTTGCCTGATTCAGGGAGTACACTGCCTGCCTCCCACTTGATGAAGTTGATATTGCCGCCCTTGGCTATCAGTTCCTCGGCCAATCGTTCCTGTTCTTCGCTTGGAAGCTTTGCACTCCATGATGTGGAGTCAACACGGGCATCATTCTCCTTCAGCACCTTTGCCAGGTCTCTCATGCCACCCGATGCCTTCTGGTCGCCACCAGCTACGATGTAGAAGAAATGCTTCTTGCCGAAGTCCTGCATTTTCGAAGTGTCCCACTGACTGCTAACAAACAATGAGGCCGCAAAAAGATCGGGATATGTGATGTTGAAGTAGAACGACATCATGCCACCCATTGACTGTCCTGTGGTGTATAGTCGGTTGGTATCTACATTGTATTCCTTGCAGACGGTCTGAAGCAGTCGGATGGTCATTTCTACCTCGTCAGTGGTGCTCCAATCATCCTGCACAGCCCAGTCGGTGTATTGTGGCACCAGGACGAATGAAGGATGCTTCTGCTGGTCTCTATTTGAAGCGAACTCCAAGGCACCATACCCTTGCGTGAGCGGAGCCGTCACTTCCTTTCCTGCAGTACTGGCATCAGCCATGAAGAGCACTAAGGGGAGTTTCTGACCTGCCTCGGCACCTTCGGGAACCAGCAGATTATACTCCATTGTCTTGCCTGTCTGTTTGTCGTTGTACGTCAGTTGCTTGAACTTTTCTAGTGTCTCTTGCTTCAATGCCGCGAAAACACTGTCAGAATCTTTGTTAATCACCATGTGGCCACCTTGGCGAGGACCACGTTCACCGTCCTTCTTCTGGGCGCAGGCTGTCAGGCACATCACTCCTACTGCCAGCAAAAACATTACTTTCTTCATACTCTTAATCCCTGCATTATAGCCGTCCCTTATCAAGGGACTCTAAACTGCCAAGACCTTTTTACTTAAACAATGTTGCAAAATTAGTCATTTCTGATAAATTCTGAGGTTTTATGAGTAATTTTGTGGCTGTTTTTGAGAATAATTAAGGTATGTCGGAGCAGCAGCGGACATATATTGCCATCGATCTGAAGTCGTTTTACGCTTCAGTGGAGTGTGTGGACAGAGGATTTAACCCGCTGACCACCAATCTCGTGGTAGCAGATGTAAACCGGACGGAGAAAACCATCTGCCTGGCTGTTTCTCCTTCGCTCAAAGCTTATGGCATCGGAGGACGTGCGCGACTGTTCGAGGTGGTTCAGAGAGTGCGCGAGGTGAACAACGAGCGCAAGAGATCTGCCGGGTGGAGGATGACAGGCAAATCCTACAATGACCCGGAACTGAAAGCCAATCCAAGCCTAGAACTCGACTATATCGCTGCACCGCCACGTATGGCTCACTACATGGAGGTGAGCACCAAGGTCTATGAGACCTACTTGAAATACATTGCTCCAGAGGATATTCATGTCTATAGCATCGACGAGGTGTTTATGGATGTGACAGCCTATCTGAGAACCTATAAGTTGTCGGCGCATGAACTAGCCATGAAGATGATCCGCGACGTGCTGGCCACTACGGGCATCACGGCTACGGCTGGCATCGGCACAAACATGTATCTGGCAAAGGTGGCAATGGACATTGTAGCCAAGAAAGCACCTGCCGACAAAGACGGAGTGCGTATCGCAGAACTAGATGAAATGTCGTATCGTCAGGAGTTGTGGGACTACCAGCCTATCACGAAGTTCTGGCGTGTAGGACGTGGAATCGCTGAGAAACTGGCAGTCTATGGTATTGACACGATGGGTAAATTGGCCCGAATGTCAATACAGAACGAAGGATTGCTTTACCGGATCTTTGGCGTGAATGCCGAACTGCTGATAGACCATGCCTGGGGCTGGGAACCGTGTACGATGGAGGCTGTAAAGGCATATCGTCCAGAGACAAACTCCTTCAGCAGCGGACAGGTTCTGCAGGAGCCTTATACGTTCAAGAAAGCCCGTGTGGTGATACAGGAAATGGCTGAAGGAATGGCACTCGACCTTGTATCGAAGCGATTGGTGACAGACCAACTGATACTGACCGTAGGCTACGATGCGGAGAGTCTGACTCGCCCTGAAATCCGTGAGAAATATCATGGTGAGATAACCACAAACTATTACGGTAAACAGGTGCCCAAACATGCTCACGGCTCTTTCAATTTCGAGAAACCCACATTATCCTCGCGGCTTATCATGGAAGGTGCTTCAGAGCTGTTTGACCGCCATGTGAATCCAGATTTGCTGATTCGCAGGCTGAATCTGACAACGAACCATGTGGTATCAGAAGCGTCGGTAGCGGCACAGGACAATGCACCCCAGCAGCTTGACCTCTTTACCGACTACGAGGCTCAGAAAAAGCAGCATCAAGAGGAGCAAGCCAAACTTGACAAAGAGCGTCGAATGCAAGAAGCTCAGTTGAAAATCAAACAGCGTTTCGGCAAGAACGCCATCCTCAGAGGCCTGAATTTCGAGGAGGGAGCCACTGCCAAGGAACGTAACGAACAGATAGGAGGACACAAGGCATGACCAACGATTACGACGACATCATCAATCAGCCACACTA
>DGTJ01000132.1:2877-3023 GCA_002393725.1 Prevotella sp. UBA4339
GAGCCCAAGCATCATCCAAGGATGTCGATGTGGAACCGTGCAGCCCAGTTTGCGCCCTTCGCCGCATTGACTGGCTACGACGCAGCCATTCAGGAGTCAGGCCGTTTGACGGACGACTGGTTAGGTTTGAGTGAATCAGGCAATGA
>DGTJ01000094.1 GCA_002393725.1 Prevotella sp. UBA4339
GTCTGAACATGGCCAAGGAGATGCTCTCCGCGAAGACTGGCAACCGTAACATCACCGAGGTGGCTTACGCCGTAGGGTTCAACGACCCCAAATATTTCACTCGCTGCTTTACCAAAATGTTCGGCAAGAGTCCCAGCACATTCTAAGTGCTATTGCATTATTTGAACCCTTGACATAGCTCAAGAGGTGGAAAATAAGAGTTGCTAGGCACAAAATATGTTTTGTCCACCTAATAAATCGTTTTGTCCACCTAATATTTTATAATAAGAATTAATTTTGCGCAAAATTTCACTAATATAAACTAATTTTTATAACTTTAAAACAATTAACAATGAGAAAACAATTTTTCTTCTCTGCGTTGCTGGCACTGAGTGCTGTTGGAGGTCTGTCGCTTTGTCCGACCACCGCTATGGCATCTGTTCAGCAGCAAACCATCAAGGTCACCGGCCAGGTCGTTGACCACGAAGGTGAAGCACTCATTGGTGCAACCGTCAAGGTGAAGGGAACTCAAAACGGTGTCATTACCGATTTTGACGGAAACTTCTCTATCGACGCTCCATCCAATGCTACTCTCGTAGTAAGTTATGTAGGCTACAAGGATCGCGAGATTGCCGTTCGCGGTCGTGCCGTTATCGAGCAGATCCAGCTCGAGTCTGACTCACAGCTCCTCGACCAGGTTGTTGTTGTGGGTTATGGTGTTCAGAAGAAGGCCGATCTCACCGGTTCTGTGTCTATCGTTAATGCTGACGAGCTGAAGCGCGTGTCACACTCTAACATTTCTTCGATGCTCGAAGGTAAGGTAGCCGGTGTATCAATTACTTCTGACGGTCAGCCAGGTGCAGACCCGACAGTACGTATCCGTGGTATCGGTTCTTTCGGAAGCACCGCTCCTCTTTATGTTATCGACGGTGTGCCTATGGGTACTTCTATCCGTGACTTCTCTCCTAACGACATCGAGACAATCCAGGTGCTGAAGGATGCTTCTGCAGGTGCTATCTATGGATCACGTGCCGCTAATGGTGTGGTTATCATCACAACAAAGGGCGGTAAGAAAGACCAGCCTCTTAAGGTTGACTATAAGGGCTATTTCGGTGCTGACATCGTGTCGAATGACAAGTATGACCTTATGAATGCTGATCAGTATAGCGACTATCTTGGAAATGCAGCAGCCAACAGCGGTACCCCTCTTCCTGGTGGCTATAGCCTTGGTGCAGATGGGAAATATCATTTCCGTGATGACACAAACACAGACTGGTTCAAAGAGGCTTTCAAGACAGGTATCCGTCAGAATCACAATGTAAACCTCTCTGGTGGTGGTGCTAACAATACTTATAATATAGGTTTAGACTACTATGACCAGAAGGGTACTATCGAGGGTACAGGTCCTGACTTCCGTCGTTATACTGCACGTGTGAATAACACGATGGACACGAAGTTCATCAAGTTCCGTACAAGTCTGGTTTACTCTCACTCCGACCAGAACTCACAAACTATTTCAAATGCCAATGAGTATATTCAGGGCCTTTATGGTAATCTTGGCAATGTGCTGGCTGGTGTACTTAACATGCAGCCAACCATCAAGGCTTACGACAATTCCACATGGGTACTCGATGACATCGTCGGTTCTGCTAGCGGCTGGAAATACGATGCTTATGGCTATGGCGTATACTATGACACTATTCATGGTGACATCTCAGCAATGAACCCGCTGCTTATCAACAATCTCCTACAGCGCAATACTGTTGTAGATCGCTTTATGGGTACTGCTTCTGCCGATGTTGACCTGTTGAACATGATTGGCATCAAGTCAAAGAATCATAATCTGACCTATAAGCTCAATCTTTCATATAGCACGACCAGTTGCAATGACAAGACATGGATTCCTGCTTGGGTTCAGAGTAACCGTGTATATCTTGCCAAGGAGAATGAGCGTCTGACCAAGGGTCATCGCAAATACACAGATGCCCTTATTGAGAACACTCTGACTTATGATGGTACTCTCGGTCTGCATCATATTAACCTTGTTGTAGGTCAGACATTTGAAGAGGAGAACTCTCAGACTCTGACAGCATGGGGTATCAACATGAACGAGCCTTATTTCCTGCAGATTCAAAATGCACTGACCCGCGATGCCGACTCATACGAAACCAAGCATACGCTGGCATCTTACCTTGCTCGTCTTAACTACGACTACGACGGAAAGTACCTCTTGTCTGCTATTGTTCGCCGCGATGGTAGTTCACGTCTTACTCCTGACAACCGCTGGGACACTTTCAGTTCATTCTCTATTGGTTGGCGTTTCGACAAGGAGAAATTCTTCCCCATCGATCGCGATATAGTTAACATGTTTAAACTTCGCGCCAGTTATGGTGAACTTGGATATGAGGCTGCAGTTGCCGACTATGCTATCCAGGCTACCATGGCTCGTAATAACATGACATATTCGTTCGGCAATAATCCCGTCACAGGTTCAGCCATCTCTACCTTTGTTAACGAGAACCTGTCGTGGGAGAAGAGAAAGACGATGAACGTCGGTCTTGATTTGGCTTTATTCAACAATCGAATTGAGTTCACTGCAGAGTGGTACAAGAACAAATCCCAGGATCTGCACTATGGCGTACCAGTTCCTGCAAGTGCTGGTGTGTCTAACGCAAGTGTGACAATGAATGCCGCCTCTATGGAGAACAGCGGTTTTGAGTTCTCTCTCACATATCGCAACCGCGACCACGCCTTGAAACATGAGATCAGTGCCAACCTGAGCACACTGAAGAACAAGGTTACTTCGCTTGGTTTCGGCACAGAGAAGTTTATTACTGGATCATATATTACAGAAGTTGGACAGGAAGTAGGTAAGTTCTATGGTTGGGACTATCAGGGCATTATCCGCACTCAGGAACAGCTCGACCAGCTGAACGCTACGGCTCAGGCCAATGGTTTCGATGAGTATCAGGCCGGTGCACAGGTGGGTGACTGCTACTACCGTGACGTAAACGGCGACGGTCAGATTACAGCCGATGACCAGACCGTACTTGGCAGTGGCCTGCCAAAGATCAGTTTCGGTTTGAGCGCTCATCTGGAGTATAGTATCTTCGATATGAGTATTTCCACATTTGGTGCTCTTAACTACCACGTAACCGATTACCTCTATAACACCATGAACTCAAGTTATAGCTATGGAAACAAGCATGTGAATGTTCTCGGTGCCAATCAGTGGGATGGCGGCACTTATGTTGCTGATGTTCCACGCACATATCTGTCAAATCTTGGCTCACTGGCCTGGAACGATTTGTTCTCTAATCGTCAGATTCAGAATGCTGCCTATTGGAAGATTGCCAACATAGAGATAGGAGCCAACCTGCCTAACAAGTGGTTTGGTGGCTACGTAACAGGCGTTCGCCTCTATGTATCGGCACAGAATCTCTTTACCTTCACAGGCTATAAGGGCTATAACGTAGACTTTGCTGGTGGCACGTTTACTCCGGGCTACAACTACTGTTCGTACCCAACACCGCGCAGCTTCATGGCAGGTCTTAACTTTACCTTCTAATATAAATACAATAAAAATGAAGAAGATTATGAAACTATATAATATTTCTTTCGCTATACTGTTAGGGCTTGGCGCACTGACCTCTTGCGACAGCAAGTTGGACGTAACCAACCCCAACCAGCAGACGGCTGCCACCTTCAAGGAAGACTTAAGTGCCCTTGAAGAGACGGTAATTGCAGCCTACAACCACACCCGTATGGAGGGAACGTATGCCCGTGTCGGCTATATGCTTGACGTGTGCCGTGGAGATGAGGTCTGGAATTCCTCACAGGTATGGTACATGCCTTTCGATGATCTCAATGTTGCATTCACTGACGAGATTGGCCAGTGGTCATGGCGCGACTGGTATTATACCATCAACGTGACTAACTACACACTGACAGCACTTGGCGATGATAACAATGCTCTCTCTGAGGCACAGAAGCGCATCAAAGGACAGATGCTCTTTATCCGTGGCCTGGGCTATTATAATCTGGCCGGATACTATCAGAATCCTATCCTGATTACCGATTATAATACATATTCTACTCTTGAAGGCCTCTATGGCACTAACAGTAGTTATGACGAGGTATGGGATCAGGTGGAGAAAGACTTCTCTGAGGCAATGACCCTTCTGCCAAGCCGTGATGCTGGTGGTGAATGGGCAAAAGGACGTGCCACCAGCGGTGCTGCTGCCGGCTACTATGCCCGTGCACTGATGATGCGCCACAAATATAGCGAGGCACTTACCGTGCTGAAGAATATCATCAATGGTCAGTATGGCACTTATAGGCTGATGGCCAACTATGGAGACAACTTCCGTGAAGGTGCTGCATATGAGAACAACGACGAGAGCCTCTATGAGGTACAGTTCCTTGACTATGGCTCTCAGGGTACAGACGATGAATGGACACCTGTAAATACCAGTGCTAACGCCACTCAGGGTTCGGCTATTGAGTCGAATTTCGGTCCTGGCGACTGTGGTGGATGGGCAGACCTCTCAGCTTCTCCTTGGCTCTACAATCTGTTTAAGGCAGAGCGCACCACCAGCGGTTCACTCGACCCACGACTCTACTGGACCATCGGCACCTACGAGCCAGAATGGGACGGATTCGAGTTCGGCAATGTATGCTACACCGTTCAACAAGGTAATGATTGGGGTAACACAAGTATTCCATATGTAACAAACAACAACTATGGCGGACTGCCCGTAGCAAAGAACACCAACCTGCGCACAGGTATCTACGACAAGGTTGTAACAGGTCTGCACTGCGGTATCAATCTCCGCATGATGCGCTACTCCGACGTACTGCTTCGCGCTGCCGAGTGCGAGAACGAGGTTAATGGTCCTACCCAACAGGCTATCGACTGGATCAATCAGGTACGTAACCGTGCCGGTCTGGCAAACCTCAACCTCTCTGACTTCGCCGGTAATGCCGACAAACTGTTCGAGCAGATTGCCAATGTAGAGCGTCCAAAGGAGTTCGGCTGTGAGTTCGGTCGTGGTTTCGACCTTCTCCGCTGGGGATTCTTCTACAGCGCTGACCGTCTGCAGCAGATGAAAGAACATGCAGCAGTAAACTTCTGGACAAAGGCAAACTACAACGATGGTGTTATTACCTTCACACCGAAGGATGCTGTTGATTACAGTACGTGCAGCAAGAGTTCTTACGACACCTTCGCTGCAGGTCACGAGTTCTTCCCCATCTATCAGGGCACACTCAACGACAACCCCAACCTCGTGGGTAACTCTGCCAACACCAACACCAGCAATGCTGAATATTTCTCAAGTAAGGGTTGGACGGTACATCCTGTTGTGAACCTTTAAAAAGGTAAAAAATAAAAAGGTAAAATAGTAAAAAGAATACAATTATGAAATATCTAAATAAAATAGCATCAGTTTGCTGTGCAGCCGCTTTTGGTCTGATGGTTCTTACGAGCTGTGAGGGTGGCGACTTGTTCAGTATTGACTCTCCCGACTGGCTGACATCAAAGGCTGACTCTATTGCTGCCGAGAAAGCTAAGAACCAGGGTGGCAATGATGTCATTGAGGGCCTGGAAGAGGACGTTTATACTGTTGGTGCCACCGACTACAGCACTGGCTGGTGGGCTCAGTTTTCTAAGTATTATCAGATTCCCGAGGGGCAGAAGTGGATTGCCCAGTTCAATCTGAACATCAATCCCAATGCTTCTAACACCTATAAGAACTACGCCATGATTATCTGTAACGATGAAGATCGTGGAGCTGCAAATTACAAGGAGTATGGTGCTATCCGCTACGACTATCAGCCAAGCGGAAACTCTGAGTGGGGTGACTATATCGACAGAAGTCTGGCAACGAGCGACCTTGAATTCCAGAGTGATACCGATACCGGCGTTGACAAACTCGGTGGTAAAGTTACTCTCACCGTAGATCGTACAAACGGTGGTCTTGAGGTTACAATGACCAATGGAACAGTAACAAAGACTTACATTCAGAAGTCACCGTTAGTTAATCTGAACGCAGATGCTTCTAACACTACAATACGTTGCTTCCTTGTTCCTGAAGGGTCTTATATCAACTGGCTGGGTTCTACCATTGAGCCTATCGGCGGCTTCACTTCTAAGGAAGACAAGCAGCCACTGTCAATGACTCTGAATGGTGTGCCCAAGAAAGTACTCCAAGGTGCAACGGTTGAGGAAGCCTTTGCAAATGTTACGGCTACCATACAGTTCGAGCAGGAGGTTTCTGCTACAGTGAAGGCTTCTGATCTGACTTTCCAGGCTATACCTGATATGAACTCACTGGGCAAGAAAACACTCGTAGCCGTCTATGCCAAGACCTATAAGGGCGAGGCTGCCGCTAAACCTGTTATAGCTACAGCCGAATTCAATGTTGTAGACAAGATGTACACTTCTATCGGTGCTACCGACAACTCTACAGGCTGGTGGGGTGCTCACTCAGAGAACATTAAGGTTGGACCGAAGGAGACATTTGTTTCTACATTCACCAACTACACCAGCGGTGCTAACAACTGGAACAACTTCGTAGTAGTACTCTGCAAGGCCGACAATACCGAATATGCAGTAGTACGTGCTGACAACTATGGCTGGGGTACTGGCTACGATGCCTGCACACCGAGCGGAGGACAGGCTGACTGGGGTGCTTGGCTCGCTGCCATGGACGGTGCCAAAGTGACTACCTACATCACCAACAATGGTGACGGCACTGCCAACGTGAAGGCTGTAATGGAAGGTACCGACGGCGAGACCTACATACAGGAGTATATCGGTATCAACACAGTAGATCCAGATGACTTCTACTTCCGCTATACAGTGGACGGTTGCCATCTCGAGTTCGACGAGGTAGTTGGTGAGGAAGACAACTCTACCGCATGGTGGGCTGCTCACTCTGCTAATTGGACTGTACCTGTAGATCAGACCTACGTAACACGCTTCAAGCACTACACCAATGGAGCTGCCAACTGGAACACAGTTGACGTGGTACTCACCCGTGAGGACAATAGCGAATATGCTGTACTCCGTTCCGACAACTATGGCTGGGGTGACAGCTACGCTGCTTGCACACCAAGTGGCGGACAGGCTGACTGGGCTGCATGGCTTGCTGCCATGGACGAGGCTATGGTGACAGTCTATGTGACCAACAACGGTTCAACAGCCGACGTGAAGATGGTATTCGACGGTAACGATGGTGAGACCTACTATCAGAGCTACATCGGACTCCCAATCGAAGCCAACAACTTCCGCTTCCGCTTCACCATAGAAGGTGGACACTTCGTATTCGAGTAACACTCGATGATAACCAAATGAAAGAGCCGGCTCCAGTGCCAAGGGGCTGAGCCGGCTCTATTTACATCTTTAAATTGCGAGACATGAAACGATTTCTACTTTACATCCTGGGTCTACTACTACCAATGGTTGCCGCCGCCTATTCGCTTAGCCGCGTAAGTGTGCACGACCCCAGTGTGGTATGGGATCCTGCAAGCCAGTACTACTACATCTTCGGCTCTCACAGAGCTGTTGCCAAGAGCAGCGACATGATGAAATGGACAGAAGTGAAGAAGGGTAAACTGGACAACAACAGTCTGGCTGGAGTAGCCTGGAAGACAGCCTCAAGCGACAATGCATATAGCAAGGATGCCTTTACTACACCTCAGGTGACGAAAGTGAAGAAGGGCGGTGTGGAATATAACCTCAACTTCGATGCACAGGCATGGTCGAAACGAGGAAACAGCAACTATGACATCAGCGGCAACCTCTGGGCTCCCGATGTCATCTGGAATCCAATGATGCAGAAGTGGTGCATGTACATGAGCGTCAATGGTGACGGATGGTTCTCCAGCATCGTCCTACTCACGGCGGATAACATTGAAGGACCATACCAATATCAGGCTCCCGTGATTATCAGCGGTTTCAAAAGCGGCACAACATACAAGGATACCGACCTCGAAATTGTTATTGGCGAGCAGAGCACACTACCCGCCCGCTACAATGTGGGCAACAATTGGGGCAGACGCTGGCCAAACAACATCGACCCTTGCGTGTTCTACGACGAACAAGGCAAGCTCTGGATGAGCTACGGCTCCTGGAGTGGCGGTATCTGGATAATAGAGCTTGACGAGACAACCGGCCTGCGCGACTACGATGTAGAATACACGCTGACGGGTTCTGGCGATGGCATCACGCAAGACCCCTACTTCGGCAAGAAGATTGCAGGAGGATACTATGTATCCGGTGAAGCGAGCTACATCGAGTACATCGGCGGATACTATTTCCTCTTTGTAACCTATGGCGGACTGGCAGCAGGAGGAAACGCGAGCGACTACAATAATGGAGGCTATCAGATGAGGGTGTTCCGTTCCGAAAATCCCGACGGACCCTATAAGGACTCCAACAACATCAATGCCGTGTACAGCAGCTATCAGCTGAACTTCGGTCCCCAAGCTGCCAGCAACCGTGGAGTAAACATCTTCGGTGCCTACACCAACTGGGGTAATCAGGCTACGGGAAATCTGGGTGAGCGCAGCCAGGGTCACAACAGCATCATCGCTGCCGAGGACGGACGTACCTATCTGGTCTACCACACGCGATTCCAAAACTGGGGTGAGTCTCATCAGGTGCGAGTACACCAGGTGTTCCAGAACAAGGACGGCTGGCTCGTGGCAGCACCATTCGAATATACCGGAGAGGAAGTTAAGAGTGCCGACATTGCCACCACTCAGCAGGTGAGCACCGACAAGATCCCCGGTACCTACCAGTTGCTTATCCACAATTATAAATTAGACCACTTAACTAAAAAGGCAGCCATGCCTGTGACTGTGGAACTCACTGCCGACAAAAAAATTACGGGCGACCTCACTGGCACCTGGGCTGTCACCGAGGGCACGTCTTATATGAATTTGGTCATTGGCGGTATTGCCTATAGAGGCGTGATGGTGGAACAGACTCTAGAGCAGAAAACCACCAAGACCATCGCCTTCACAGGTTTGGCTTATAAGTCGAGCGGTACTGACGGTGTCACCGTATGGGCATATCAGACTGCAGCTGCCACCGGCATCTCAGACATAAAGGCCGATGACAGTCCTGATAACGGAATCGTCTATGACCTGAATGGTCGCCGGGTTGACAATCCACAACGAAAAGGAATATATATCCGAAACGGCAAGAAATATATCGTTAGGTAAGAAAAAGTAATCTGAAAAGATAAAAAACAGGAATCCTGTCAATTCCTTGGTGCTGCTTGTCTTTTGGGACAAGATGATGTCGTAGAGACAGCAGCACTTTACCTTTTATGTGCTCAAAAACTGATGAATAATGAAAAAACTAATTATTATAACCGGTCTTCTCGTATGGTCTGCAGCATGCTTTTCGCAACCAAGACGAATGATGAAGACTTTCCAGACTGATACACCTATGGTGCACGACCCTGTAATGGCATACGAGGATAGCACCTATCACATCTTCGCCACCGGCATGGGCATCCAGCACATGACCTCAAAGGATCGTAAGACGTGGACGGTGAAGGCAGAACCCGTAATGACCGTCATTCCCAAATGGGCCCAGGACTCAGTGCCAGGATTCCGCAACCACGTATGGGCTCCTGATGTAATAAAGTGGCATGGCCGCTGGTGGCTCGCATACAGCTGCTCTACATTTGGAAAAAACGGCTCCTCAATAGGTCTTCTCAGCACACGGTCACTCTCATTCCCCATTTGGAATGACGAGGGATGCATTGTCACATCAAAGGACAAACGAGACAACTGGAACGCCATCGACCCAAATTTCATCATCGATGACAACGACCAGCCCTGGATCACATGGGGCAGCTTCTGGGACGGAATCCAGCTGGCACGTCTCGACACCACTATGCATATTGCTGCAGGAGAAAAGCCTCGTACCATCGCAAGGCGCTATCCTAAGGGCTTCAAGCCTTCAGAGCCAAACCCTACATCTAAGTTTGCAGGAACAAACGCTATCGAAGCACCGTTTATCTTCAAGCATGGAGGCTATTATTACCTCTTTGTATCATGGGACTACTGCTGCCGTGGTGCCAAGAGCAACTACCGTGTGGCAGTAGGCCGCAGCAAGAATGTCGCAGGACCTTATCTTGACAGCAACGAGAAAGATATGGCAGAAGGCGGAGGCAACCTCTTTATAGAGGGCGACAAGAAAGACTTCGAGGCTGCCGGACACTGTGCAGCCTACACATTCGGCAACGAGGACATCTTTGTATGTCACGGCTACAGCATTGCACACAAGGGTGCCTCAATCCTCGTACAGCGCCCTATATCGTGGACTGCCGACGGATGGCCGACTTTAAAATAACAATATAGTAATATCATAAAAAAAGGTAATAGAACAAAATGAGAAATATGCGAAGAGTTATGCGTTATATAGTTAGTGAAAATAATAAATTGGTTAGTAAGTTTTGGTTGACAGCGATATGCATGCTCTTCGCTTCTCTCATCCCATGCAGTCCCTGCTACTCTCAGTCGTGGACTGCCGACAACGGCAATGGTACGTATACCAACCCACTCTTCTATGACGAGTTCTCCGACCCCGACATCCTGCGTGTCGGCGATGACTATTATCTTGCTGGCACAACGATGCACACAGTGCCCGGCCTCGTCATCCTGCACTCCAAAGACCTCGTGAACTGGAAGAACATCAGCTATTGCTTCGACCGTTTCGACTTTGACGATGATGCCTTCGCCCTCAAGAATCACAAGGAGATATACGGCCAAGGCGTCTGGGCACCAGCCATCCGTTATGCCAACGGCCAGTTCTATGTGTTCACCAATATCAACGGCAAAGGTCTGCAGTGCTACACTTCCAAGGATATCCGTGGCCCGTGGAAGCATCACAACATGCAAGGTAGGATCTATGACCTCAGTGTGCTCTTCGACGATGACGGCAAGATCTACGCCATCCACGGATATGGCGAGGTGAAATGCACCGAGCTTAAGCCCGACATGAGCGGTCCTATTGAAGAGACCGAACGCACCATCATCCCTGAAGGGAATGCTGTAGGCGAAGGTCATCACATGTATAAGATCAACGGCATGTACTATCTCATCTCTACCGACTACAGGCCCAACGGACGCACCCTCTGCTCGCGCTCTAAGAGCATCTGGGGACCTTACGAGACCATCACCATCACTGCCGACGAGACCTTCGGCTACCACACTGCCTCGTTGACACAGGTGCCCCGTGGGGAGAAGTACCGCATCGGACATGATGGTACGAAATTCGGTATTCCAGAAGTCGATAAGGATGCCACTGCCTGCACCAACATCCACCAGGGTGGCATCGTGGAGGATCAGAGTGGTCAATGGTGGGCGCTGCTGATGATGGACTTCCATTCCATCGGTCGTACCGTCACCCTTGCCCCAATCACTTGGAAAGACGGCTGGCCGATGATCGGACTCGAAGGGAATCTGGGGAGAGCACCGAGGACTTGGGTTAAGCCGAATATTACGAGGAAGGAGGAAGGAGAAAGGAGGAAGGAGAATACTACATACGCTCCTTACGACAGGAATGATGATTTTGAGTATTCTCATTCCACACTCCACACTCCACATTCCACACTCCGCACTCCACATTCCACAAAAATCACATCCCTCAAACCCATCTGGCAGTGGAACCACAACCCCGACGACAGCAAGTGGAGCCTGAAGAAGGGCCGCCTGCGCCTGCAGTCAATGCCTGCCGAACAGCTGATGTGGGCACGCAATACGCTCACCCAGCGCGTTATCGGTCCGAAGAGCATCGCCACCGTTGAGCTATATACCAAGGGCATGAAAGACGGCGACGTAGCAGGTCTCGGCAATATCAACGTACCCTGCTCTTGGATAGGCATCGTGAAAGACGGCAAGTCCTTCACCCTGCGCTGCTTCGAACAAGCCACCAACGACACTGTCGACATTTCTCCTGCCTCCTTCCTCCTTCCTCCTTCCTCCAGAATCTATCTTCGCATGGTGGGCGACTACGACAACGACCGTGCCCACTACGAATACTCCCTCGACGGAACCAACTATCAGCAGGTGGGCCGCGAGATGCCGCTCTCTTACCAGCTCATCTCCTTCCAGGGGTCTCGCCACGCACTCTTCGCCTTCAACAAAAACGGCAAGAATGGCGGCTATGCTGAGTTTGACAATTTCACCGTTGAGGAGCCAATGGCCGACCGCAGCAAGAATATCCCATACGGCAAGAGCTTCCGTATCATCAACCTTGCCACAGGTAAGCCTGCCATTGCCTTGAAACATGGCTTGCTGCACGACACCGATGGCTTCCGGCCAGCACCCTCGTCGGATAAGAATGCTGAAGTTACGAGCGACCTGACTCGCTTCCACATCATAGACAAGGGACAGGGCAAGGTGATCCTGCAGTGTGAGGACGGACGCTATGTCTTCTGCTCTGGCTATGGCATCGCTGGCGATGTACGTCTGACAGCCGACGAGTCAAAGGCAGAGGTATTCATGTGGCAGGATTATCTCAACCGTGAGTTCATGCTCATGTCGATGCGCACCCATCGCTATGTCGGGAAGAGTCCCACCACAGGCAGTCCATACTCTATGGATTTCACCGGTTCTGATCCTGCCCGTCGCAATGGAGCAGTGTTCCGTTGGGAGGAATAATTAAAAAAAATACATTTTTTAGCATCAGTTTTAATATTTTTATGTATCTTTGCCGACAAATTAGCAAAAAACAATTAAAAATGCAAAAAAGATGAAAAAAGTAAGATTACTGATGCTGGTTACCTTTATGGCCATCTGTAGCATCACGAATGCTTTTGCAAGCGACTTCGTAAACATGGAGCCAATGAAATTGCAGACCCCTGAGATGAAGCCAGAGATGGTGACCGTTCCTAATCGCACCTACCGCCCTGAGCTGGAGCAAGTGAGAGACGATCATGCACCATGGTCGAAGGACAACTGGACTTGGATGCACACCAACGAGGGAGTGAAGCCTTACAAGGTGATGGACGACCTGACGTTTGTTGGTATTCCGCTGTTTGCTGCCGGCTGGGCCGTTAAAGGCGACAAGAGCATGTTCCGCGTGAACCTGAAGGGAGGTAAGAAGAATACTCAGCTGCTTACCGACTTCAAGACTGGAATAGATGACTACACACAGTTCTTCGGTCCTGCATTGACAGTAGGACTGAAGATAGGCGGACTCGAGGGTCGCAGTGACTGGGGCCGCCTGCTGGCATCCGCTGGTATGTCGTATGCTATCATGGCCGGTTTCGTCAACGGCATAAAATACACGGCAAAGGAGATGCGCCCCGACGGTTCTACAGCCAACTCATGGCCCTCTGGCCATACAGCCACATCGTTCGTAGGTGCCACAATCTTGCATAAGGAGTACGGACTTACCCGCTCACCATGGTTCTCTATTGCCGGTTACGGTGTGGCCACGGCTACGGGAGTGATGCGAGTGCTCAACAACCGCCACTGGATCAGCGACGTGATGTCGGGCGCGGGTATCGGTATCATGTCTGCCGAACTGGGATATGCCCTGAGCGACATACTCTTCAAGGGCAAGGGACTGCTGCGCAACGATCTTATGACAAATCCTGAGAAGCCATCGTTCTTCGCCATCTCCATGGGTCTCGGACTGGGATCAAAGGATATCGGCTTCACTCTGGACGACTTAGTCGATCCGGAGCGCTACCAGGCAGCTTTTCTCGGTTATGATGAGTATGATGGTTATGACTACGAATACGATGAAGACGACGATTTCAGCCCCAACGTGCATTTCCGGCATGCTACCGTAGTAGATGCAGAAGGAGCCTATTTCTTTAATAAATATATCGGTATAGGCGGTCGTGCACGTGTACGTGCCATGTCGGCAAAGACATTCGGACGATACACGGAACTGGCAGCCGAAGATCAGGCCGGCGGATGGTTTGACGTCGTAGGCGATCTATTCTATGACGCCGATAATCTGGACATCTATTCTAAGTTCATTGAGAGTGCATTGGTTGGCGGAAGCCCGATAAAGGATTTGGGCGGCGTCGTCATGAGCGATCACCTGACAGAGTTCTCAGCCAGTGCAGGAGTATATCTCAACTTGCCACTGGGCAAGCGTTTCTCACTGGGATCGAAACTCCTTATCGGCCGCTCGTTCACCCAGGAACTTGATATCGACGGATTTGCCACTGGACAGGTAAAGGGCCTTAACTACCACCTTGTTGTCGACAACGGTGTATTAGTGAAAGAAGAGAGCGATTTCAGCTATCCTTTTGATGCGGGTAAAGAATACTCCAGCACTTGGGACTATCTCACAGTGGGAGCCAAGAGCTCAACCACCTGGGGCACCGGTCTGTCGCTGACTTATCGCTACAAGTCGAACTTTGCATGGAGGCTGTACGTAGACTATGACTACTCTGAGAAGGACTTCACCATGACATACGATCCGTATCACTACCTTAAGGACGGTCTTACCACCAATGCCTACGAATTAGTCCAGATGCTGTCACCTAAAGCCAGCCTGCTCGATCCTGTTCAGTTCAGGAAGACCAAGAAGATGAACTACGTCACACTCGGTCTCTCGTTCATGATTAACATCTAAAACTGAGGCATATCAGCATCCTGCTAACTGTAATAGTGTATTTTGCCATCCTGTATGGCATCAGCCACCTGACGAGGGGTAAGGCTGACAATAACACGTTCTATCGCGCCAACCGCAAGGCTCCATGGTACATGGTAGCCTTCGGAATGGTTGGCGCCTCGATATCAGGAGTGACATTCGTGTCGGTTCCCGGCATGGTTCTTACATCCCAGATGACGTACCTTCAGATGTGTCTGGGATTCATCGTGGGATATATAGCAATCGCCTTTGTGCTGTTGCCGCTGTATTACGGACTCCAGGTGACGAGTATCTATACCTATCTGGGACAGCGGCTGGGCAACCGTTCATACCTTACGGGTGCATGGTTCTTCCTCATCTCCAAGATGACCGGCGCCGCCGTGAGGTTCTATGTGGTATGCATTATCCTGCAGCAGTTTGTGTTCGACCCGGCAGGCATACCGTTTGCGGTAAATGTCGTGGTGATGGTGATACTTATATGGCTCTACACCCGCCGTGGAGGAATAGGCACACTGGTGTTCACCGACAGCTTCCAGACCGTCTGCCTTTTCACTGCGCTGGTGCTTATCATCATGGCAGTCATCAGCCAGCTGCATCTCTCTGTAGGTGAGGCTGTCAGCGCCATAGCAGACAGTCGGATGAGCCGCATCTTCGTCTTCGACGACTGGGTGTCACCCCACAATTTCTGGAAGCAGTTTCTTAGCGGTGCCTTCATAGCTATAGTGATGACGGGGCTCGACCAGGACATGATGCAGAAGAACCTGACCTGCAAGTCGCTCCGCGATGCACAGAAGGACATGTGCACCTATGGCATGGCCTTCGTCCCGGCCAACCTGCTGTTTCTGGCATTGGGAGTACTGTTGGCTATGCTGGCAGGAGATGTCACAGGAGTAAAAGGCGATCAGCTCCTGCCAAACTTCATCCAAGGGGCTGCTGACAATAACATATCATTAGCTATTTATCATCTGTTTATCCTCGGCATACTGGCGGCATCATTCTCAAGTGCCGACTCTGCACTGACCGCACTAACCACCAGCTTCTGCGTGGATATTCTCCGACAGCCCGACAACGAACGGCTGCGCAAACGGACACACATCGGGATGTGTCTCTTCTTCGTGGTATTCATCCTGCTGTTCCGTGCTGTCAACTCCACCTCGCTCATCGATGCCATCTACACGATAGCCAGCTATACTTACGGCCCGCTGCTTGGACTGTTCACCTTCGGACTGTTCACTCGCAGCATACCTAACGACAGACTGGTGCCATACATCTGCATCGTCTCTCCCCTACTCTGCTATACCCTCGACGCCATAGCACAACAGCTCTGGGGCTACCGATTCGGCTACGAGCTGCTGATGCTCAATGGTCTGCTCACGTTCTGCGGACTGCTTACCACATCAACTTCGTGTACAAGGCGAAAATAGTCCGGGCTTGTATAAAAATCGGATTCCGCCGTCCACTCGCACATATAAGGCCGCCCGCTCCAAGATGTAAGGGCGGGCGCCCGAATTGATAAGGGCGGTCGGTCGAATCTGGCAATGTAGTACCTTTCTCCCTGTTTGGTAGTACCTCTCTCCCCCCTTCCCAGTACCTTCTCCCCTTTCGGCTAATTTGTTTGGTATTTAGACACATGGGGCAGCATGGGTCAGGGGACTCTGACCCACCGCGGCTACGGCATCACGTCCGACCCCTACTTCGGCAAGAAGATTGCCGGACTTCAGCTGAAGAACTTCGTGAATGCCTTAACGGTATAGATATGGTCGGCCACACTGCCAGTCTCACGACAGCTATGCATGGCGAGGATGGCATTGCCCATATCAACACCTCTAAGCGGTATCGATGATGCGAGGATATTCCCCAATGTGCTGCCACCAGCCACGTCGGAGTGGTTGACGAAACGCTGACAGGGCACATCGGCCTCGCGGCATATCTCAGCGAAGACGGCAGCAGAGACGGCATCGCTGGCGTACTTCTGAGCAGCGTTGAACTTTATGACAGGTCCACCGCCCAGTACGGGATGGTTCGTCGGGTCGTATTTCTCGCTATAGTTGGGATGCCAGGCGTGGGCATTGTCAGCTGACACCATAAAGGCTCGCTCGACGGCCTGATAAAAGGCTTCCTCTGTACCACTTTGTGCAAAGGCAATGCGCTTCAGCATCATCGACAGGAATGGACTGCCGGCACCCTGCTTGGTCTGCGAGCCTGTCTCTTCATTGTCGAAGATGGCCAGTACCTTGGTCGTATCGGTAGTGTCTGTGGCGATCATCGCCTCCAGTCCTCCGAAGCACATAGAGAGATCGTCGAGACGACCGGAAGAGAAAAACTCATCATGCACGCCAAAGGTACAGGCTGGCGTGGCATCAGCCAGATAGAGATCGAAGTCGAGGATGTCCTTAGGCTGGACACCCAGCTCGCCGCAGATGACATTCATCAGCAGATTGCCCCGCTCTAATTCATTGGTCACGATGCCCAGAATAGGCAGCATGTCCTTCTGCTTACTCAGTTTCACGCCGTCGTTCACCTGCCGGTTGAAATGAATGGCGAGGTTGCTGATCTGTAAAAGGGGGCGCTCGACGTGCAACAGCAGCGTCTTGGGATGGAGAGCATCCTCGCCACGCACTATCACACGGCCTGCAATCGTCAGCGGACGGTCGAACCATGTCGACATAATCGGACCGCCATATACCTCAGTATTCAGCTTCACGATGCCACCCTCGCACAGCATCTCGGCATTGGGCTTGATGCGGAAGGTGGGGGAGTCGCAGTGGGCGCAGATCATTCGGAATCCTGCATCGGCCATCGGCTGGCGACCGATGTGGAAGGCATAGACGGACGAGTCGTTCTTCGTCACATAGAGTTTGTCACCAGCCCGAACCTCTCCGATGGGCATCTGAGGGTCAAGACGACGATAGCCAGCGTTTTCCAGTTCGTTGGCGATATTCCTTGCAGCCAGGAAGTTCACTGGCGAAGCATCCAGAAAGTCCAATAGTCTCTTAATCATATTGCAATCGTTATTATTGTTTATTATCTCGGTAGTCCTTCATCCTGAAGTTGTCTGCCAAGGGCTTCACCGGCAGCATGCTGGGTGATGTCTAATAGTGCCTGACATCCTTCTAACACGTCGCGCCAGGTAGCCTCGAAGTTGCCAGTGTACCAAGGGTCAGCCACGTCGCCAGGCCGTCGGGTGTAGTCCATCAGCATCACGATTTTCCCTTCGGGGTCGCCACCGCAGATGTTTCGCATGTTGCGGATGTTCCACGAGTCCATGCCTATCAGCAGGTCGAAGCGGTCGTAGTCCGAACGCGTCATCTGTCGTGCCGTCTTACCCGCACAGCCGATGCCGTGCTCTGCCAGTTTCCGACGCGCTGGGGGATAGACGCTGTTGCCAATCTCTTCCGTCGAAGTGGCTGCCGACTCAATCATGAAGCTGTCCTCCAGCCCCGCCTTCTTCACCAAGTCTTTCATCACGAACTCTGCCATCGGACTACGACAGATGTTACCGTGGCAGACAAACAGAATCTTATGTTTTGCTTTGTTAGCCATAATCCATTTACCTCTTAACTTGGTGCAAAGATACAAAAAAAGGGTGAAAACAGCTTCTTTTATTGATGTTTTATACTACAATTTGTCTGTATTTCATCGAAAATTCGCTTCTTCGCACCGTGGATGGTAAAAGAGCCTGACCACTCGTCGGTGATACGGCCTTCATAGTGCCACGGGCGTGAATGCTCTTCATCGTCGAGTAAGTCCAATGCTCAGGCATGTCACCAGCGGCATATTCCAGGAAGCAAGTGAATTCTCCAAGATAACAGTAACTCTGGCTTTGCCGAAGCTCTTGGATGAGCCAAGCGAAACAAGTTTCGAGTCCTCTGCACAAGAAAATGAAAATAAAATCGAGTTTTTATTATGCATTTCGCTCGACTTTTCGTAACTTTGCATCCCGAAGCAATAAGATTTAAAACGATGTGCAATATAAGTGACGCACTGCTACAAAGATAATGAAGGCAACAATTCTATACATAGAGAAGAAATTTGATGAGTTTAACCTCCAGATGTTTGGCGGTAAACTCCCCAAAATCCCTGTGGAGTTGAGCGATGCCAAGACATTCATCGGGCAGTGCGTATATAAAAAGAGGAGGAAGCCATTTGGCAAAACGGAACTATACGGCTTCAGACTCCGCATCAACACCCGTGTAGACTTGCCGGAACGTGAGGTGGAGGACACTATCATCCATGAGATGATCCATTACTACATCGGATATAACCAACTGGAAGACACCTCGGCACACGGACCGCTGTTCCTCGGAATCATGAACGAGATTAACCGCGAGTTCGGCAGGAACCTCACTGTGTCGCACAAGAGCACTAAGGAACAGCGCGAACAACTACAGGATAAGCGTAGCCACTATCATGTGATAGCCGTAGTAAACTTCCACGATGGCAGGACAGGCATCAAAGTGCTGCCCCGTGTACTCAGAAGCATCCTCTACTATTATAATAATGTATTGGCAAACAGGGAAATAGCTTCTATACAGTTATACATGAGCAACAACGTGTTCTTCAACCGCTATCCCAACTCGTCAGCCCTGAAGGTACATTTCTTGGAAACTGAAGAGATCGACAAGCAGTTGAAGGGTGCAGAAAAGATGGCGTGCGACGGCATATCAATCAAGAGGAATCAGTGAAATACAAAAAGCATACAAAGGGTCTGGCCCTTTGTGTGAAAGCGATACTTATATGACGATAGAATTGTATATCAACGAAGTGAATGACTACGCACAGGATATCGGTGCGCCAGTCTATCATCCACACGTCTCCGTGATACACTACGACGAGGTAGGTGAGATACGTCATACGATGAATCGATTCAATTGCTATGGCATATTCCTTCAACAGGAGTTCCCCGAAGGTCTGACTTACGGAATCGGCACATACCAAGAAGGCGACGGCTCACTGATAGCCCTATCGCCTGGACAGATAGGCGGCAAGCAGGATGACGGTACACGACGGCAGTATCACGGTTGGGTACTCTTATTCGACAATGGGTTCGTCCAGGGAACAGCCATAGAGCAGAAGCTCGACAGCTACCAGTTCTTCTCATACCATTCTAACGAAGCACTCATCCTGACTCCAGAAGAGAAGGACATACTAAGTCTGCTCATGTCCAATCTCCGAGGGGAACTGGCAACGCAGTCTCAGTCGTTCGGGCATGATGACATCATCAGAAACTATATCCTGCTTATCCTCGACTACTGCAACCGTTTCTATTTCCGCCAGTATAAGGAAATGGCGGCTGAAGGCAGTGATATTCTCAGCCGGTTCCAGCAGGTGCTGACCGACTATTATGCACATGGCATGCAAAAGACGAAAGGGTTGCCAAGTGTGAAATACTGCGCCAGCGAACTGTGCCTGTCGCCGAGCTATTTTGGCGACATCATCAGGGATGCTCTGGGCGAGAGTCCGAAGGACTACATACGAGGCTTCGTGGTGATGCGTGCCAAGAATCTCATTCTCAGCGGCAAGACAATCGACAGGGTGGCCGAAGAACTAGGCTTCGAATACCCTCAGCACTTCACCCGGATGTTTAAGAATGCGACGGGTCTGACCCCACGCCAATTCTTCGACAGTCAGCGCAAAAAGTAAGCGCTCGGCCAAAGGGAACCTGAAAGTCAAGAACCTCATTTCTGGTAGTTTTGTCCGTAATCCGTCTATGCGGGTTACGTGGTTTTTGTCGTACCTTTGCAGCGGAATTTAAAACAAGACAGTAATGAGACCATACATCATTTGCCACATGATGGCATCGCTCGACGGCAGGATAGACTGCGAAATGACCGAGCAGATAGACGACACCAACCATTATTATGAGGCACTGGCCCAGCTCGGCTGTCCATCCACCCTGGAGGGTAAGACGACACTGGCGATGCACTATGCACAAGACGGTGTGTTCCAACAGCAGAGACCACACGAGGATGCCGGAAAGCAGCTCTACAAGGCTGTGGATGGGCTACGGGCATGCGACGGTAACCGCGAAGCACTTGCTACCGATAGTGACGCAAGTAATCGGCTTGCCGCTTGCTACCGAAGGGACGCAAGAACGCCGGGAATGGATGCGGGCTATGCCATCGGCGTCGACACACATGGCACACTGTTGTGGGACGACAACACCACCGAACTATTCGGGCATCCTCTGCTGATGATCCTTTCGGAACGGGCCAGCCAGGAATATCTTGAGTATCTTAGGAGCAAACACATATCCTATATTACCACTGGGCGAGATAGCATAGACCTCCCGCAGGCAATGGAGACATTGCGTACAGTCTTCGGTGTAGAACGCCTCGCTGTGGTAGGTGGCGGACACATCAACGGTTCCATGCTCGACCAAGGGCTGATAGATGAGGTGAGCATGATGTACGGCTATGGCATCGACGGGCGAGGGGGTATGGCCGCAGCTTTCGATGGCCGGCCGATGGACAGCAAACCCGTAAGGCTCACTTTCAAGAGTGTGGAAGAACTGGATGGCATCGTATGGATAAGGTATCAGGTGAAATAATTGTCATTTATGAAGGAAAAAGCATTCATTCATCGTATTTTAACAGCAGCAGTGGCCTTGCTCGTCATGTCGTGCAGCAGCGGAGAGGCACAGGCACAATTAGCAGACAGTAGTACAATGACACAGAAGATGTATATCACGATTGACGGCAGGACAGAGAGTGTGACCCTTATCGACAACAGCGCGACACAGGCACTTGTGGGAAAGCTTCAGAAGACTCCCATCACGGTGACGCTCAGTTCGAGTGGTGGCTTCGAAATCTGGGGGGCCTTAGGTTTCTCGTTGCCAACAAGCAATGAACACATAAAAGCTCAGCCTGGCGATGTCATTCTCTATAGCGGTAGCAACATCTGTATATTCTATGGCACGAATTCGTGGAGTTACACCCGCCTGGGGCATATCGACGGGCTTTCAGAGAGCGAGCTGCGCACATTCCTCCATGCTGGCGAGACGGACATCAGCGTGACGCTCTCGCTCAGTCAGCCCACGGGTATCAACGATGTCAGAGCCAACAAAGATCTGTCAAGGGCCTATACGCTTCAGGGCACATTGGCTCAAGAGAATACAAAAGGAATAATCATCAAGAACGGAAAGAAAATAGTAAGATGAAGAAACAGGCATTAATAGCAATGCTCACAGCCGGAATGCTGACGGCTTGCAATCAGAAAGACAATCAAACTAAAACAGAAGAGAATATGCAGAAATTAGAATTGACGCAGGAGTGGGACAAGGTGTTCCCAAAGAGTGACAAAGTTGACCACCGGAAGGTGACGTTTGAAACACAGTACGGACTGACACTGGCAGCCGACCTGTATATACCGCGCATCGGTATGTTCAACAGTGGAGACGGTGAAAAGATGCGCTTCCCGGCCATCGCCGTCAGCGGTCCCTTCGGCGCCTGCAAGGAGCAGTCGAGCGGACTCTATGCCATGCGGATGGCCGAAAGAGGCTTTGTGGCCTTGGCCTTCGACCCTTCCTATACAGGTGAGAGCAGTGGCGAGCCGCGCCGCACGGCTTCGCCTGACATTAACACAGAGGACTTTATGGCGGCTGTTGACTTCCTTTCGAAGCATGACCAGGTAGACGCAGAGCGTATCGGCATTATCGGTATCTGCGGATGGGGAGGCATCGCACTGAACGCTGCCGCTGCCGACACTCGCATAAAGGCTACGGTGGCAAGCACCATGTACGATATGACCCGCGTCAGCGGCAACGGCTACTTCGACTCAGAGGACAAGGAAGAGTCGCGCCATGCTGCCCGCGAGGCTATGGCCAAACAGCGACTCACCGACCCTATGGCGATGGCTGGCGGTGTGGTGAATCCACTGCCTGACGATGCTCCGCAGTTCGTAAAGGACTACTACGACTACTACATCACCCCACGTGGATACCACAAGCGCAGCGGCAACTCAAACGACGGCTGGCGCACAATAGGCACACAGGCATACGCCAACGCCCGCTTCCTTTATTACATCAACGAGATTCGCTCGGCAGTACTCGTGATGCACGGCGAGAAGGCCCACTCACGCTACTTTGGCGAAGCAGCCTTTAAGTATATGGTGGAAGGCAAGGCAGAGGGATACTATGTCGTGGGCAAGCCAAATCCCAATCCAGATAACAAGGAGCTGCTCATCATCCCTGGTGCATCACATTGCGACCTCTACGACGGTGGATATACCGAACTTGCAGGTCAGGGAGAGTCAAAGAATCTCATCCCCTGGGACAAGCTCGCAGACTTCTTCAATAAGAATCTGAAGTAAGTGCATCATTGCCGTTGGAGCATAATTATCTCCTGCAACACGATTCCCGGGTCAAGGAGATATATCCTTAGCCGCTGCATGCAGGGGCATGCAGCGGATAAGTTCATGCTGCGTGAGGCATAGCCCCTCAGAACATTCGCTCCAGCTCAATATGGGGCGTGAGACCAATGAGACCGTGAGACCGTGAGACCCGTGAGACCAATTACCGAACTATAGATTAAAATAAAGTGAGAATTATTTGGTAGTTTGCTTGTTTATTTATATATTTGCACCACCAAACGTAAATAGCCGCGCATTTTCAAATCCTAACATTCTAATTTACGACAACTG
>DGTJ01000069.1 GCA_002393725.1 Prevotella sp. UBA4339
TCTCCAGCTTTAAATTTAGTTTAACGGCTCAAAATTACAAATAATTGCCGAGACTGCCAAATAAATAGTGGTTTTTATTAGTATAGAAGAGATTTTACTATCATTTACTTGCAATTATGATACAAATTTCGTATCTTTGCCCGCATATTTAACTTATTAATGAAAGGAATGAATAACATCTGTAGGATCAACCAAAAGTGGGTCAGAGTCCCCTGACCCACGCGGAGAAACAAATCAGATAACAATCAGTCGTTATGAGTTTAGAATTATCATTTCATGGTCAAATAAAGAGCCGTAAAAGAATTATCAAACAGATTAATGAAAGATAAGGTATACGAGCGAATAGATTTGCTTAGAAATCGAGAGGAAGAATTAGATGACGAGGCATTGAAGTTATTCAATGCTTTCTGTGATAGTGTTTATAAAGACAATGACAGTTTTTTGGAAGTATTGTTTAGTTTCCTCGACCCAAAAGCAACTAGCTTTGAAGAACTCTACAGCGGGACGTTTAGCTCATTTATACGCTTCTTGTTGGATGATGAATACGCATCCGTCTTTTTCAGCTATTTACGTTTAGAAGAGACTAATACATGCGGCCGTTTTCCCGTTATTATGCCGTCCAGAAGCGGTCGACCTATCCTTCATTTCCCCTATTTAGAGATAGCTATCACTAATTTTTTCCATCTTAATGCCTATCAGTGGAGTGAGCAACAGCTTTTTGCTGACGAATCATCTATAGAGGACCTTGGCTGGATGATAATGGAATGGATGGCTGGACGAATTAATCAAGGTAGAAAGGAAATAACAGACAGTCTTCTGAACTCTTTGTCTGACGGAAGTTGGGTAGATGATTGGCATCCATGTTTTTTATGGGCAATAACATTGAGTGGAAACCAAGATTTGATAGATCAACTGTGTAAGGCTTTGGAACAGGAAGCATATCACGGATATTGCGAAGATGTGGTTATGGCATTATGCGATGGTCAGTCCAATAGCATGCTAACCCTTTTGCATTTTGAACTTGATTCCTATCTACAAAATGGTGATTGGATGTTGAATGGTATCTATGACGACTTTGTCATTAATGAAATAAAGCATAAGTTTGGTCTCGACCATTTGCCTATAGAGGAAGAATACAACGCCTTAACTTTACTCATTAGTTGTTTGGAAAGTGAGGAACAAAGGAATGAAGCGCTTTCATCAGACATTTTCCTCAATATATACATTGGTCTGGCAGCTACAGCATTTTACGATAGTGAGTTAGTGTGGAGCAAGGCTAACCAATTCAACAACGAAGGGTCGGATTTGCAAATCAAGGCAGCCCTCCTCCATTTCAGCCATACCTGGAGGAAACAAGCATTCCATCTATTGTCTACAAGAGTCATGGAGAAATGGAGCGATAACTTGTCTGTTTTAGCCTATGCCGTGGCAGGATTCATGTGTCAGATTGATATGACTCGGCATTGGAAAAAAATAGTAGATTATGACCTCTCAGAGTTCTTGTGTACAGAAGACGAACTAAGGAAACAATACTATTTCTTAAAAGATCTTCTTTCAAATCTTCCTAAGAGATTAACCTTCCAAGAAATGACAGCGTATTGGGAATACAAAAAGTTGACACGTTCAATGGTTATAGCAAAGATGGCAGGTATTGCATGGCTCCTTGATGACAAGAAACTCAAAGACGACGTTATTGACTATATAGACCAAAGTGAATGTACAGGAGTCTTTATAAGGCTCTGTCTTACTAAACCACAAGGAAAGAAACAACTCCGTTTCCTTATTCAATCGCTGGGAAGCAGAAGGGAAGATGCCAGATGTTGGTCATATTCTATAATCAAAGATCTCAAGTTGTCTTCCAAAGAAATAGAACTAGTAAAGCAACTGCAGAAATCAAGGTACAAAAAGACTCGTCAAATGGCAAAGGAAATGGTTAGTTCAAGAGAATAGCATAGTTGATATTATTTCACTTCATTTTTCGACAGAAAGAATTAATAAACGTATGCATTCGTTAAATTCGTTGCATTTCTGATTCATAAAATTTGGCAATTAAGAAAGAAATATGTACCTTTGCAGAGTGAAATTATATTTTCAGTACTTGGAATACAAGTTCATGGCCTTGGAACATACGTTCCTAGCCCCGGAACACAAGTTTCTGGTCTTGGAACAAGAAAAGGATATAGGAACAGGAACAAGAATGCGGTATAGCAAATAAAAAAGGTATAAGGTTATGGCAAATTATTATCTGCAGAAGCTCCCTGAGGGAATGAAGGAATCAGAAGAGGTGGTCTATCCAAAGATGCAGACATACAACATGCACGACTTCGAAACAGTGCTGAAGCACATGCAGACCTATGCTGGCAACTTCAGCGAAGGTACAATGCGGGCTGTCATTGATGCACTGGTGCAGACAATGAAGAGTTGGATGCCATTAGGTCACAGCATTAAGATTGACGGGTTGGGTGTGTTCACGCTGTCGTTAGGATTCGACACATCGACACCTTCGGAGAAAGAAATAGCTAACGAAAAGGTTGGTGCCGACAAAGGAAAGACAAAGTATCGCCACATCTGCATCAAGAGCATCAAATTTAAGCCTGATGGCGAACTGTTGGCAGACATGAACCGCGAAGCCACCTTTGACAAGGTAGAAACAGAGGTGAAGATGCCACGAAAGAATAAATTCAGTCGTGAAGAGCGTTTGGCAAAAGCAATGGCAATTATCGAAAAGAGTGGATATATGACGTTGTCGGACTATTCACGAGCCACTGGACTTAGCAGGGCTGCTGCCTCTCGTGACTTGAAAAGTCTCGTCGCAGACCAGACCTCTGGCATTGCCTCGCGTGGCAGCCATTCCCACAAAGTTTGGGTAAAGAAGGAGGAGTTAGAATAATATGAATCTCAAATATTAAACCTTTATGAATATTAAGCGAAAAATAATGATTGCCATTTGCCTGATGGCGGCAGTGATGAGTGAGGCTGTTGAGAAGCATACTGCTTCGATCAACAAAGTGACTGTGTTTACCAATGGTGCTCAGGTGGAGCGCTCCAAGAGTGTTGTCCTAGTGGCAGGCGAACAAGTGGTGACGTTTACTGGTTTTTCTCCCTATATGGACAAGAAGAGCTTGCAGGTAAAGGCCAAGGGTCACCTCACAATATTAGGAGTCAGCGAGCGAACTGCTCATCCTGATTCGGCTGCACAAGTCAAGAGACTGCGTGCCGCTGAGGATGATGTAAAGGCTGTGGAACGTCGTATCCAGCAGACAAAGGATGAACAGGAGATGCTGACCGCACAGCTGGAGCTGGTAAAAACCAACTGCTCGGTGGCAGGCAGGACAGTGGCCACACCATTGGCAAACATTAAGGAGCTGAATGCCTACTATGCACAACAGGTGCTTTCGGTCAAGGAACGCAGTCAGGAGCTGGAAGAGCAGTTGCAGAAACTGAACGATGAGTTGAAACGTAAGCAAAATACGTGCGACTCGATAGCCAAGTTAAAGCTGAAGTACATCACGGAGATTGATGTGAAGGTAGATGCCAAACAGGGCGGTCGTGCTGACTTCGACATTACCTATTATGTGAAGAATGCCGGTTGGTTTCCCAGCTACGATATACGTTCTAACAGCATCAAGGAACCATTGCAACTGTCTTACAAGGCCAATATCTATCAGAACACCAGGGAAGAATGGAAAAACGTGCCCGTCACGCTTTCATCGGCCAATCCTAACCGCTCTAACGTTGCTCCGCAGTTGAAAACCTATTGGCTGGATTATGGTTTGTCGGCTCCTACATACAGTTTTGATTCTGATGGCAGTACTGTCAGTGGAAAAATCGTGGATGCTGAAGATGGCTCCCCCATTATTGGCGCATCTATAATAATAAAAGGTACGCAACTAGGTACCGTTTCCGACATTGACGGCTATTACTCTATCACCTTGCCACAAGACCATCGTCAGCTTTCTTTTGCTTATATCGGCTATCAGACGCAGACTCGCACAGCCACTCCTGGTTCTACGCTGAATATCCGTATGAAGGAAGATGAACAGCGTTTGGATGAGGTCACCGTTGTGGGCTATGGCACATCAAAGAAGGGGCGCAAATCTAAAGGCGAAGTATTGAAAGCGAAAGAGAGCATACCGATGATGGCAGATTTAGCTGTGGAAGAAGAGATGGACGAGAGCGAGGTTATCTCTGTCAATCAACAACAGGCACAGTTCGGCTATGAGTTCGACATCAAACAGCTGCTGACTTTACCTGATGGCGGCAAGACAACAACTACCGAGATTGCACGTCATCAGTTGCCAGCAACATACGAGTATCGTGGTATACCCAAGATTGACAAAGAGTCGTTCTTGGTGGCAGACGCTATCGACTGGCAGAAACTCAACCTGATGGAGGGCGAGGCTAATGTCTATTTCGATAATTCGTTTGTGGGCAAGAGTCTTCTCGATCCTAATGTCAGCAGCGACACGCTCCACTTCTCGATGGGTCGCGACCAGAGCATCCGTATACAGCGCATCAAAGTCAGCGAGAGCTCTACGCGTCGTTTCTTCGGCAGCAATCAGGAACAGACGATGAAGTGGCGCATCACCGTAAAGAACAATCGTCAGGAGAGTGTCAACATCACCGTATTTGATCAGGCTCCCATCTCACGTAATACCAGTATCGAGGTAAATATGGAAGAACTGAGTGATGGTCAGTTTGATAAGCAGACCGGTATCATTAAGTGGCCCCTACAGCTGCAACCCGGCGAACTGCGTGAACTGGTTCTGCAATACAAAGTCAAATATCCAAAGAACCGCCGTCTTAACATCGAGTAATAGACCTATAAAAGTATGAATAAACTATTTGCATTTCTTCTGGCATGCGTATTCGTACAGTTCTCCTACGGGCAAAAGGAACTTTCAATTAAAGAAATGGAGGACTCTATGGCACGTGGCAATCTGAATATACAGGTAGATTTGGCCACAGAATACATTATGGGCGAAAAGGTAGAACAAAATCACACCAAGGCATACTCGTTGATACGTGATGCTGCCGAAAAGGGCAACCGCTATGCTCAGTTGATGCTTGGCGCATGCTACGAAGATGGCATCGGTGTAGACAGGAATCTGAGCGAATCATTCAATTGGTTTAAGCGTTCGGCTGAGCAGGGAAATGTTTTGGCACAATTCAAGATAAGTCAGTTTTATGAGCAAGGTATTGAGGTAGAACGCAACCTGAAAAAAGCCTTTGAGTGGATATCTAAATCAGCACAACAGTATCCTGTTGCTAAGTTGTCGCTGGCCAAATACTATTTCAACGGATGGGGCACTGAGCCCGATAGAACTAAGGCAAAACAGCTATTGGATAGTTTGAAAATCGATGACGAATTGGGCGAAGCCGTCTCTCAATATTGTGACATCATCGAACGAGGAGACACCATGACGGCCTATGGATTTCAGTTCCGATGGTTGCCTAGCATGCTCTTTGAGTGGGAGAAAGGCAATGTGGATGATGCGCAACTTACCGATATTACCGCATGGCAGTTGAATTTAGGAAGTGTTTTTATCAGCCACTATGAGTGGGATTGGTCTGCAATTTCCGCACAGGTATATTCACAGCCCAACAATATTGATATCATCGTTTACAGAATGCCTGAGCCCGAGAGGTTCCCACTATGCAGATATGTGGCCGCAGTCATAGATCGCAACCAACACACGGTGCACTACTTTACACTCGAACTTACCAATGGCATAGAGGATAAGGTTAGCGACAAAAAGCAATGGATGTTCTGTGGTGTGAGCAGCAGTTTATCGCATCTCAATTATGGTTTTTTCAAGGGCGATGCTAACGAACGAGGATTTGTGGAGTGTATAAAAAAGAAGCTGTCAAAAGCAGAAAATGCAAAAACTGACCATGAAGTGATTCAGGCCATCAACGATAGTATCTGCGCCGAAGGAGCCGTGCTTTATACTGCCGAACGTCTCAACTGGGTATCTACCGATTCTGTGTTTGCACGCTATCGTCATGAAGACTTGGGCGGAAACCTTATTTGGCAGCCTACTGCTAGCAATTGGAGTGCCATCTTCTACGACAAGGATAGTAAGAACTGTATTTTCGAGTTGAAATTAGACACTAAGAATGGTGAACACAGCCTTTCATACGACATCCGCCCATTAACTGAAGATGAGCAAGTTCAGATTAAACTGAAGGACACTATGTTGGATAATGCCTTCGAAAAATATGGCGATCAGATCCGGTACGACGATAAAATCGGTAACCCCAATTTTGACTTTGTACGTATCAATGATAACTTAATCCGACTCTATGTACTTCAGGGCACAGTACAGTCAAATACCATTCCATTTGGTAATGACTGTTCCATCGATTTCGATAATAACGGCAATCCTTTGTGCTTCCGAAAATATCATCAATCGTTGATTGCTGTCAATACAGTTGATGACGAAGGTAATAAAGTTGTATCAGTCGTGCATAGTCATCTGGCAGATAATCCTTATATCACACCTACGGATGTATGCAATTTTCTCCTATATAGAGGTGAACTGGAAGATAGTTACATCTTGAGTATAGCTTTAGGTGGTTACATTATTCATCATGCAGCAAATAACACTACCGAGTTTAAACCCACAGAAACAATAGGCAAACCATGAAGGCGAAACTTAATATATCTATTTGGTGGTTGATTCAGTTGTGTGTTTTTTGAGCTTAAAAATTGGTGGTTTCGGAAAAAGTTTCTATCTTTGCAACGGATATTATAAATGATGGGCAAGAACCTATATATCATCAGCGGCTGCAATGGTGCTGGCAAAACGACAGCATCATATACCGTATTGCCTGAAATCCTTGATTGCAGGGAGTTCGTCAATGCTGATGAAATCGCTCACGGTTTGTCGCCATTCAACCCTGAGGGTGTTGCAATAGAGGCAGGGAAACTGATGCTTAAGCGCATAGAAGATTTGCTTGCCAAAGACGAGACCTTTTCGATAGAGACCACACTCGCTACCCGTTCGTATGTGAACTTGGTGAAGCATGCTCAGAAGAAGGGATACCGTGTCTGTTTGCTTTTCTTTTGGCTGAATAGTCCTGAGCTGGCCATGAAACGTGTGGCAGAACGTGTCGCTAAAGGTGGTCACAATATTCCCCAAGACATTATCAAGAGACGTTACGTAGCAGGCATCAACAACCTTTTCAAGTTGTTTATGCCTATTGTCGATTATTGGGCGATATTTGATAACAGCGAGACCCCTCGTAAAAATATTGCTATTGGAGGCAAAAATGCCGATGCGGAGATATACTATAGTGAATTATATGATAAATTATTGAGTTATGTCAAATAAGGAAATAAAGGAATTTACCGCAAAACTAGAAAAAGGACTGCGAATTGCAGAGAAGCGAATGCTAGAAGAAAAGGCATTGCATAACGAAACTGTTGTCGTATCCAATTCCGAGGGCAAAATAGAATACATCCCTGCCAAGGAAGTCTTGGCTGCCTACTAATACTTCCAAGTACACATCGTTCCCCATGTGTAACTCTTGCCACCAGCAAGAACTATCTCAGGCGGTAGTACGGTACCTTGCAGAAGGTTAAAGTGTGTTAATTATTTGCTCTTTCATACAATTTTACCTATCTCTGTGAATTAAATAGGAAGAGGGTAATGTAAAAAGCTTCTAGTGAACAACGAAATATGGTAAGGTATGAGAAATTATTTGTTTATGTCACGGCGGGGCAGGACATTTTGTGATCGTCACATTGTATCCCCGCCGTGACACTGCCTTATTTAACGTCTCAATAAGAGGCACTTATCTTCAAATACTATTGGAGTATTTGAAATTAATATGGGAGTATTGAAGATCCCAAGGGGTGGGATAAAACATACGATGCGCATAATGAAATCGGTGACTTTTGTGCGCCCAAATATCTTCGCGCGCGTTACTATGCTTATTCAGAATTCAGGTGTCCCTGACGACCCTCGTGACCCCCAGCGAAAAAAGAAGAAGGGGTCGTAAGGGTCGTCAGGGACACCTGTTTTTTTGTTAAGCAAGTCAGGAAATTTTGTGACCGTCACATTGTATCCTGCCCCCGTGACAAGAAAGTAATCATTTTTTTCCATAGGCTGTTGCGAGGAATCACGGGGTCGGTTCTGGTGATCATTCTTCTATGATCATATTTTGAAGTTTGAGAATAAGATTGTATCTTTGCCATGGGACAAAAGTTGTAAACAATGAGAAAAAATGATCAGTAGAACCTGCCCCAGTGATCTCGTCCTTCTAACGTAATGACATGTCGATTATCTTACTCTATTACTATCCAATTACCATGCCGAAATCACGGGAGGCTGATAACTATTCATGTGATGCGCACACAGGAGTTTTGAAGACAAATCTTTAAGGCAAGGCGAAAATACCTTGCTTATTTCTTGGAAGTTTCGGGAAAAAAACTTATCTTTGCCATTGATAATGAAGTTTTACCCAAAAATTGAGCAAATGCGCGTGTTACTGATATGTATGTCATTTTTCACTAGCATAGGTGTATATGGCAATGATTCTATCCTCGTAGATAAAGTATGGACAGAAAGACAAACCGTATTCGTTAACGTATCACAGGCAGATTCGATTTTAGATGATTCTGTGACAGAGTATAATGGAATTGGATGTGGTTATGGCAGATGCAAAGAGATCTATTTCTTTAATAATCATCAGTTTATGGAAATTGATGTAGATGGTGATACTCTCCTTGGAAGATGGAAACTTAAAGGAGAATTACTGACAATCAGGTATGATAGAAGGTATAAAAGACATAAGAGAAGCAATAAGTTTATAATAAAGTATAGAGAGAAAGATTATCCGACAATCTTTATGTTTACGAAAAAATACTTTGATTGTTACATATTCTGTAATTATAGGTGAGAAATCGCGAATCACGGGTTCGGTTCTGGCGCGAATCCCGAGTTTGGTTCTAGTGATCATTTTTTCAAGATAATATTTTGAAGTTTGAGAATAAGATTGTATCTTTGCCATGGGACAAAAGTTGTAAACAATGAGAAAAATGATCAGGAGAACCGACCCCAGTGATCCACAAACAAACAGGAACAATATATAAGGTAAACAAAGAAAAATAACGCAATATGAAAGTATATTGGTCAAGTGTCGAGTATGAATATTTATATGACGACAAAAAATTAAAGGGTGGTTTTGTATATGTTTTTGTTAAATCAAAAGATGCGATTTCTGCTTATGAACAAATGAAAAAAGAATTTGCGAAAGAAGATCTTAATCCTATTTCTTGGGAATTCGTGAGTCCATATGATATTAATACAGAATGGGACTCAGAAGAAGAAAAACTTCATTATAAGAAATTGTATGAATTGGCAAAAAAGAGTAATAAATGTATATTTGATACATTTTATGCGTATGCAAATAAATAATTAAGTCACATTGTATCTTCAAGGATCAGGGGTCGGTTCTCTGACCCACTCGGACATGGATGCGCCGTAAAGCTCTACGGTTACATCAATGGTAAAGCTGTTGAGTTGACCCACGAACCTGCTTTTAATGTCGAATATGAAAAAGACAAAGTCAAGGTCGCTTGGTTGAGAAAGGATCTTACGACATTGTCAGCTACAATACCAGTAACTTGTCCTACTGCCACAACTGCTTCCAAAATTTCATGATGAAGACATGATTTTGCATGTTTTTTGCCGAAATTTGTATTATATAATAGGTAATATTAGTAAAAGAACTGGTTATCTGTGTTTTTATTCGGAAAAACTTTGTATCTTTGCGCAGACAATTAAATACAACGACGTTATGACGGCAATTACAATCAACATCCCCAATCACGAGGTCAGCTTCTTCAAGAAGATGATTGCAAAGATGGGCTGGACGTACAGCGAGGCCGACGTGGTGCGCTCGGCTGCCACGCCTAAGGAGCAGGCGCTTGCCAAGGTTGATCATGCCTTCGGGCAGTTGCGCCAGATGAAGGACGGCCAACTCCAAGGTATCAATGCGGAGGACCTGCTCAATGAACTGTAAGATTGACACCACGCCTGACTTCGACCGCGTCCTGAAGCAGTTGGCGAAGCGCTATCCCTCGATGAAGGACGACTATCGCATGTTATTTACTATGTCGCAAAAACTCTCCAGCTACCATCTTTCTCTCCTCGCTCAACGTACTCCTTCTGAATAAGCTGGTCGAGAAGCTTTTGAATGGCAGCAATACTGATGCCTGTTATTTCTTTCATATCTGCCAACGTAAGCGTTGGTTGGGTACGCATCGCATTAAGTATCTTTGTATAGTTAGGTGTACGGAAAGCTATCCGTTCACCATCATACCACCATACATTCTCATCCTTTTCGCTTACAAACAGCACATCATTATATACCTCAGTAGCTACCAGTTCATTGAAGTATTTCAAGAATGGTTTGATGTCCCTAATATCAGCATGTGCGCCATCAGCAGGCACGGGCCCAACCTCAATATCAGTCTGATGCAAAGCCTCTAAATACGCACTCTTTTTACGACTTCGCACTACAATCATCGGATAATCGTGGCGAGTAAGAATAAAGTAAATTTTGCCACGCTGCCAGAGCTTTCTTTATATTTAGATATTTCATACAAAAGCAAATATATCTTTTAATGCTGCAAAGATATAAAAAGTATTTGAAATGGTTATAAACTTACAACCTTTTTTGGTGCAATTCACTCGATTTCCATCGAAAAACCATTAAAACACATTAAAAACAACCTTTTATCTGAACAATGGATCAGGGGACTCTGACCCACTAAAGCCATTAGCGACGTTCACCAGAGCAGATAGTCCGTCTGTGGGCTGTCTATCTCCTGATGCCATGTTTCAGTTTCAGGATGCGACGCACGCTCTCGTCAATGCGCTGCTCTGTGATTTCACCGGCTTCTACAGCCTTGACCACTGCATCGAAAGCCTCTGTGAACACCTGTGGGCCGAGCACGATGTCAACACCGGCCTTGATGCAACCCACGGCAGCCTCGCCATTGGTGTACTGCTGGGTGATGGCTCCCATCTCCATCGCATCGGTGATGATGAGGTTCTGGTAGCCCAGTTCGCGGCGCAGCTTGTCTTGCAGGATGACCGACGACATCGTGGCAGGAATGTCAGCACCAGTCACATTGGGTGCACCGATGTGTGCTGTCATGATGAGTTGACACCCCCACTGGATGCCCGCCTTGAAGGTGACCATCTCGCACCCCAACATCTCCTTCCACGTCTTCTGCGAGCTGGCATAGCCGAAATGCGTGTCAGCCTTCGTGTCGCCGTGGCCTGGGAAGTGCTTGATGCACCCCGTGACGCCGGCATCCTTCAGTCCCTGCAGATAGTTGGTCACCATCGGGGCAGCTATCTCAGGCTTGTCGCTGAAGGCACGGGCACCGATGACGATATTCTCAGGATTGGTGTTCACGTCGGCCACGGGTGCAAAGTCAATATCGAAGCCGTAGCGGTGGAGATAGGTGCCGATGGTGTTGCCGCACTCGTAGGCATTCTTCGGGTCGCCAGTAGCACCGATGGCCCCCATCGACTCGTAGGTCTTCACCTTGAAATTGCTGTTGCGTCCGATGCGAGCCACACGTCCGCCCTCCTCGTCAATGCACAGCAGGGGTGAGCCTTTCAGCGCCCGGATCTCAGGGATGAAGCGTGCCAGTTGTGCCTCGTCCTCGATGTTGTGCGCATAGAGGATGATGCCGCCCACGGGGTATTTCTCGTTCACCTTCCGCATCATATCGTTGACGGCCTGGAGCCTGATTTTGGTGATGTCGTCCACACTCTGGTCAATACCGCCGGAGCGGTTGAAGTGGATGGTGGTGTCGAGACATTCGGGTCGCACATAGAACATCTGCCCCACTTTTTCGCGGAGGGTCATCCGCTGTAGTTGCGACTCCACCTCGTCCGTTGGAGGTGTATCTGTGTTGTCTTCATTCGAACACGAACTGAGCATCATCAGGCCACAAGATGATAGGATGGTGGCCAGCATCCATAGTTTCATTTGTTTCATGGCTGCAAAGGTACTAATTTCCTACGAAACACGTCGCAAATACAAACATTTTAACTCCAACAAAAGTTAAAGTTACGGATTTCTCTCCTATATTTATAAGGGATCAGGGGGACCCCTGACCCACTCGCCATGATAGGAACATTATATGTTTAGAACCAGTTGCACCATCTGCCCACCATCATGACTATGGCAGTATAGCACGGGGTCTGGAACGTTGAGCATTTCGAAGAATCCCAGGACAAAGAAGAACCAGAAGAGCCATTGGGCATAGTGACCGAGGTGGCACCCATCCGGTCTCACGGGTCTCACGGTCTCATGGTCTCACGGGTCTCACAGATAGCTTTAGTGACTAAATAAATATAAATAGGAGAGGGGAGTACACCCGTTGGGAATCGAACCCAAACCAACGGAACCGGAATCCGTTATTCTATCCTTTAAACTACGGGTGCAAAAGACGAGTGCAAAGGTACTGGAAATAATTGAGAATCGACAATCGAAGGCAGACAATTTAACTTTTCTTGTGACTACGAACGTGACAGCTCTTCGATAAAAGTGATTTGATTTGCACATGATTTGTGCGCAATTTGTTAGCAAATGTCAAGGAAACGGTGCTATTCTGTAAATAATTTAAGGTTTTTGGTTGCATATTGGCAATAATTGTGTAATTTTGCAGCCAGATAACATAAATAGCCATTTAAGCATAAACTGAAATATGGGACAAATAATCAAACCCGTGATGTACGAGCCATTGCTCGATACCAAACAGACAGAGCAGGGAATTAAACTGATAAAAGAGTTCTTCCAGCAGAATCTCTCTACAGAGTTGAGGCTAAGACGTGTGACAGCACCGCTCTTTGTGCTGAAGGGTCTTGGTATCAATGACGACCTGAATGGAGTGGAACGTGCTGTGACATTCCCTATCAAGGATCTTGGTGACGCACAGGCTGAGGTGGTTCACTCACTCGCCAAATGGAAGAGACTCTCACTTGCAGAGTATCAGATAGAGCCGGGGTATGGTATCTACACCGACATGAATGCCATACGTGCCGACGAGGAACTCGATAACCTCCATTCACTATATGTCGACCAGTGGGACTGGGAGGCAGTCATCAGGAAGGAAGACCGTACTGTGGCTTTCCTGAAGAATATTGTGGAGCGTATATATTCCGCTATCCGCAGAACGGAATATCTGACTTGTGAGACTTATCCGCAGATAAAGCCTTTCCTGCCGGAGAAGATACATTTCATACATGCCGACGAGCTGCTGAAGATGTATCCCGACAAGACTCCTAAGGAGCGTGAGGATGCTATCTGTGAGGCTTACGGAGCTGTATTCGTGATAGGAATCGGAGGGAAGCTCTCTAATGGAGAGAAGCATGACGGACGTGCCCCTGACTATGATGACTGGAGCACATTGGCAGAAGACGGCAGGCCCGGACTGAACGGTGATATCCTGATATGGTATCCCGTATTAGGCAGGAGCTTCGAACTGTCATCAATGGGTATCCGTGTAGACAAGGAGTCGCTGTTGCGCCAGTTGAAACTTGAGGGGAAGGAAGAGCGGGAACAACTGTATTTCCACCAGCAGCTGCTCAACGACAAGCTGCCCCTCTCAATAGGTGGCGGTATAGGTCAGAGCCGGCTCTGCATGGTGCTCCTTCATAAAGGGCACATTGGCGAGATCCAGGCAAGCATATGGCCCGACGATATGCGTAAGGCCTGCAAGCAGCTTGGAATGAATCTTATCTGATAAAGGTAATATCTGGCTTAGGCCAGTTCGAGATTGAATACCTGTCGTAGAGCCTCTACGGCAGGATTTTCTTTGCTCATCTCCTCAAACTGCTCCCTGCGAGTGAGTATCCTTTCCTTCTCGGGCTTGTCGCTGACAAGAATGGTAAGTGAGATATTGACGTTTCGCAGATATATCTGTAGGGTCTTGGTGATGCTCTTCAGTATTTTCTCCATGTCTTGCCTGATAAGGTCATTATCCACAACGACCTCAACATTCGGAAATTCCGTTATTACGGGATTCATGTTCTTCATTCGTGAGGCTATACCCACTAACGAGGGATTTTTCTCTTGCATGCGGTTGCACATCGAGAGCCACTGAAGCTCAAGTTCTTCCTGAGTGAAGGCTATTTCTTCCTGGGGATGGCTCTCTTTGTTGTCTACGATACTCCCTGGGATGATGTTCATCTTCGACGGCTTACCGCTATTCCGAAGATTTCCCCATGAGAAGCCGATACCGTCGAGCTTGACGGTAGGCTTGCCCGGAGACGCAGGAGCGGTTTGACCGCTCTTGACTGCCGGATTGCTCTGACTGCTCTGAGTGGCTTGAGCGTTTTGACTGCTCTGACTGCTCTGAGTGCTGGTTGATGCAACAGTCTTAGCCGCGGCTACCTGCGGGGCCGCTGTCTTGGGCTGAGACTGCTGAATCAGGTTCTTGAACAGGGATTTTAATCTCTTGGGGCGGCGCCCCGCGCTTGCACCGTCATCGGGCTGTGTGATCTGCGCTATCTCGATGAGTGTCAGCTCTACCAGAAGACGCTTGTTGGATGACTGCCGGTAGTTGATGTCGCACTGGTTCATCAGCCGGAGTGCCTGATAGAGGAAGCGCGTGTCGGCTTTCTTCGCCTGTTCCTGATATCGCTCACGCTGCTGGTCGCTCACTTCGAGCAGGGGTAGGGTCTGAGGGTCTTTTGCCATCAGCACATTGCGTACATGCTTGGCAAGGCCCTGTATGAGAAGCCCTCCGTCGAAGCCTTTGTTTATCACGCCGTTGAGCAGCACCATGATGTCACTTACCTTATTATTAATAGACAGGTCGATGATGCTGAAGTAATTGTCGGAGTCGAGCACGTTGAGGTCTTCTATCACTTTCTGATAGGTGATGTTGCCTTGGCAGAATGAGGCGGCCTGATCGAAGATGCTCAGTGCATCGCGCATGCCGCCGTCTGCTTTCTCGGCGATCACAGCGAGGGCCTCCTCCTCGTATGATATGCCTTCCTTCGCAGCCACAGACTTCAGGTGCTCGATAGTGCCTTTTACCGTCATGCGCTCAAAGTCGTAGATCTGGCAGCGTGAGAGGATTGTCGGCAGGATCTTGTGCTTCTCTGTCGTGGCGAGGATGAAGATGACGTGTGCCGGCGGCTCCTCAAGTGTCTTGAGGAATGCATTGAAGGCTGCTGTGGAAAGCATGTGCACCTCGTCGATGATGAATACCTTATATTGCCCCAGCTGGGGAGGGATGCGGGTCTGCTCCATCAGAGTCTTGATATGCTCTACGGAGTTGTTGGATGCTGCATCGAGCTCAAAGATGTTCAGGGAGCGCTGCTCGTTGAACGACTGGCAACTCTCACATTCGTTACATGCCTCTCCGTCGGCTGTCGGGTTCTGACAGTTAATGGCTTTAGCGAAGATTCGGGCACATGTGGTCTTGCCTACTCCGCGAGGACCGCAGAAGAGGTAGGCGTGAGCCAGTTTCCCGCTCTTAACGGCATTTTTCAGCGTTGTGGTGAGCGCTGACTGTCCTACTACGGTATCGAATGTCGTGGGGCGGTACTTTCGTGCCGATACGATATATTCCATATTTCTTTTAGTTTTGATGCTGCAAAGTTACAACTTTTTGGGGAGTTTAAGTAGCAAAAGGAGTTAAAGGGAGTTAAAGCCCATAACTTTTCACTTTCCGCTTTCTGCGTCTCACTTCTTTTTGCTAACTTTGCAGACGAAATGAAAGTACTGAATAACATAAAGGCATTTGGACTTAAGGTGCTGCGCATGCGAGGCCTTAAGTATATTGTTGTGTGCGTTTTTGGCGTACTGATTATTGGCTTCCTGGATGAGAACAGTGTGTGGAGTCATGTAAAGAATCAGAGGCGTATAGGTGAACTTCAGGACGAGATAGACAAGTACAATGCCCAACATGATAACAATCAGGCTCAGATTCGCAACCTGAACCGGGATCCCAAGGCTATGGAGAAGATTGCCCGTGAACGCTATTTCATGAAGGCCGATGATGAGGATATCTTTGTGCTTAGCGATGATGACCGCTCTACTAATACCTTTGTTAACGATGAAACAGCTGAGTAAGACGCAGAGCGTCATTTTCCTTCTTGGAGGTCTTTTTATGGTGATAGGCGCAGGCGCAAGCCTGTTTTTGTGGGCGTGGGCGCCATATGTATATGCATTAGGCGCGGTATGCTTTACCTCAATGCAGATGCTGCAGCAATATGAAGGGACTAATTTCACAATCCGTCGCCTGCGCCGCATGATGCTTATTAGCGATGTGCTGTTTCTGCTGGCGGCTCTGCTGATGTTTGCCAACTTGGGAAATTTCCTGCATCTTAGTCAGGTTGACTATATCCAATACGTGTACAACAAGTGGGTGATAGTTCTTCTGATAGCAGCAATCCTTCAATTGTATTCTTCCCACAGAATAGGCAATGAATTGGAAAAAGAAGGCACTGTATCTTAAAAAAACTATAAAAGACTGCGCATTTGTTTTAAAATGCGCAAATTTATTTTTATTCTTCACAATATCGTAGTACATTTGCAGTCGAAAATAATTGTTTATGAGCAGAATCGTATATGCATTGATCACAGTCCTGGCTCTCACGTCGTGTGCAGAGTCTTATAACATACAGGGCTCATCATCCATCTCCTCGCTGGATGGAAGCAAACTTTACTTAAAGGCCTTCAAGGACAAAGAACTTAAGAATATCGACTCATGTGACGTCGTTCATGGTAAGTTCCGCTTTGCAGGCTTACTTGACACTGTCCGTATGGCAAGCCTCTTCATGGATGATGAGAGCATAATGCCGATAGTAGTCGAAAAAGGTGAAATAGAGATTCGCCTTGACAATGCCAGCCAAAAGGTGAGCGGTACTCCGCTAAATGATAAATTGTACGACTTCATAACCTTTCATACTCAGCTGAGTAATGAGATGAATGAATTGTCACACAAGCAGAGCCAGATGCTGCTTGACGGTATCGACGAGAACGTCATCAACCAGCAGCTCAGTGCGGAGGCAGCAGTAATAGCCCAGCGCGAAGACAGTCTGGTGACAAACTTCATCGTGGAGAATTTTGAGAACGTGCTTGGCCCGGGGGTGTTCATGATTATGACAAGCAGCTATCCCTATCCTGTGCTCACCCCTCAGATAGAGGATATCATGAGTAAGGCTCCAAAGAGTTTCAAGGAGGACAGTTATGTGAAGGAGTATTATAGGGTGGCCAATGAGATTCAGGCTCGTCAGAATGGGCTTGCTGATGAAGTACCGCAGCAGCCTGAACAGCAGCCACAGCCTCAGATCGCTCCTGATTCGCTCCATGCTCCACTTATGAATATGCCGAATCTGCCGAAGAAATGAGGACGGTTATACAAGGAGCAACTATTGTCAACGAAGGCAAGGTATTTGATGGCTCTATTGCCATCGAAGATTCTAAGATAGTTAAGATTGTTGAAGGAACGAATAGTCCCGAAGCAGGTGCCGATGAGGTCATTGATGCTTCGGGATGTTTCGTTATTCCCGGGGTCATCGATGACCATGTGCATTTCCGTGAGCCGGGACTGACGGAAAAGGCTGACATCGAGAGTGAGAGCCGTGCGGCGGCTGCCGGAGGAGTGACGTCTTACTTCGACATGCCTAACACCGTTCCGCAGACTACAACTATTGAGGCGCTGGAAGAGAAATTCTCAATCGCTTCTCGGAAGAGCCATGTCAACTATAGCTTCTTCTTTGGGGCGACAAATGATAACACAGAGCTCTTCCGGCAGTTAGACGTTCAGCGTATTCCGGGAATCAAGCTTTTTATGGGCTCTTCAACAGGTAATATGCTTGTTGACCGTCGTGAGTTACTGGAAAGGATTTTCTCTTCTGCCCGTCTGCCCATAATGGCGCATTGTGAGGATACGGATATTATCAATCGCAATATGGTTGATGCCAAGTGTCGTTATGGAGATGATCCCTCTGTGGTTCATCATCCAGAGATACGCAGCGAAGAGGCTTGTTATAATAGTACCCGACTGGCTGTAGAGCTTGCTACAAAGCATAATGCCCGCCTACATGTAGCTCATCTTACGACAGCACGTGAGCTTGACTTGATCCCTAAGACGCAGGATCTTTACAAAGAGTTCCCGAATTGTCCATTGATAACTGCCGAGGCTACCGTCAGTCATCTTTATTTCTCAGATCGTGACTATACGACACTTGGCACTCGCATAAAGTGTAATCCTGCTGTTAAGACAGAGCATGACCGTGAGGCATTGCAACAGGCTTTGAATGACGGGCGTATCTCGGTGATAGGCACGGATCATGCCCCGCATCTGCTATCCCAGAAGGAAGGAGGCTGTGCACGTGCGGCCAGTGGTATGCCGATGATACAGTTCTCACTGGTTACTATGTTAGAGCTTGTCGACAAGGGGGTACTTTCCCTCGAACGGATGGTAGAGCTGATGTGCCATAATCCTGCCAGACTTTTTGAGGTGCGTAACAGGGGATTCATACGTGAAGGATACCAGGCTGATATCGTGCTGCTGCGCCCTAATACGGGATGGGTATGCAGCAAGAGCATTATTCAGAGCCGATGTGGATGGAGCCCAATGGAGGGGCACATGTATCTGTGGCGGGTTGAGCGTACATTATGCAATGGCCATACGGTATATTCTAAAGGAGAAGTTGATACTGGATATATTGGTCAGCCTGTTCTTTTCAGATGAAGATCACATATCAGATAAAAGATATCGTTCCTTACATTAACTGGGTATATTACTATTATGCCTGGGGAGTGCATAATCAGTCGGATGCTGAAAAGGATAAGCTGAGACTTGAAGCTGAGATGGCTTTGGAAAAATTGGAAGGAAGATATCGGTGCTTTGCAGTCTTCGATATATTCGAAGCTTATAGCGATGGCGATGATGTCCTTATTTCCACGTCGAAAAGCGGCAGGGTGACCCTTCCTTTTCTGCGTCAGCAGCAGCCTGATTCGGATTTCCTCTGTCTGTCAGACTTTATCTCTCCTGCCTCTCATGACTCATCTGATATCCCAGATTCCTCAAGGATCGGTCTTTTCGCAACAAGTGTCTCTTATGGGCTTGAGGCTGACTTCGATGCTGATCCCTATGAAAAGATGATGATGCAGATGCTTGCCGACCGTTTAGCTGAGGCAACGGCTGAACGTATGCATGAAGAGGTGCGTAAGCATTACTGGGGATATGCTCCGGACGAGAATCTCTGCATAGCCGACTTGCATGCGGAGCGTTTTCAGGGCATAAGGCCTGCAGTGGGCTATCCTTCACTGCCTGATACCAGTTTTAATTTTGTTATCGACTCAGTACTTGATATGCGACAGATAGGTATCCGCCTGACTGAGAGCGGTGCGATGAAGCCTCATGCCAGTGTGTCGGGACTGATGATTTCCCATCCTAAGGCACATTATTTCTCTATAGGGAAAATAGGGGATGACCAGCTGCTGGACTATTCCCGTCGCAGAGGTATCCCCTTGGAGGTATGCCGCAAATATCTTGCAGCTAATCTTCAGTCATAATCAGGATCTCAGATATTATTGATGTCTACATATCCGTGCATCACAGCGTATATCGTGAGTGCGGAGACACTCTTGAATCCAAGCTTGTCCATGATATTCTTGCGATGGGTAATCACTGTGGCAAGGGCGATGTTCAGTTTATCAGCTATCTCCTTGTTGATATACCCTTGCACTATCAGTGACATGACCTCAATCTCCCTGTCTGACAGAATCTTCTGCTGTAGCACCTTTGGCATTGGAGGCAGGTTGCGCCCATGACTGTGTGCATGTTGCTGCAGAGCTAACAGCGAGCGGACAAGTTCGTCCTCAGGAACATTGACGCATAGACTGTTAAACTCTGATAGCTGTGATGATGAATCCAGTGAGAGTGTGAGCACAATCGTCTTCTTTCTGTACTCAGAGAAAAATGCCCGGTTTTCCAGCACTATATTCATTGCGACAAAGTAGTGCGCAAACGACTCTGGGTCGTTGGCCTGTAGCTCCAAGAATGATCCGAATGTATCAACGTCCATGGGGAGCACATTCTGCAGAATCTGCTTCAACCCCAATGCCGAAAGGGTATTGGGGTCGATGATTGCTATCTTGGGTCGTCCGTGCATATTTTCCCGTCAATAGGCTACGATAGGAATCCGAGTAATGCTCCGGCAGCTACTGCACTTCCGATGACACCTGCTACATTCGGGCCCATGGCGTGCATGAGCAGGAAGTTGTGACGATCGTACTCCAGACCGAGGTTGTTACTGATACGTGCAGCCATAGGCACTGCTGATACACCGGCATTGCCAATCAGCGGATTCAGTTTCTTACCCTCGGGCAGGAATAGGTTCATGATTTTCACGAAGCATACACCTGAAGCTGTGGCAATCATAAATGCCATAGCACCTAAGGCGAAGATCTTTATGGTGTTGAAAGTCAGGAACTCTGATGCCTGGGTAGAGCAACCTACGGTAAGACCCAGCAGCATCACAACGATATCGTTAAGTGCTGCACCGGCAGTCTTTGCCAGACGGGTGGTCTTGCCGCTCTCTTTAAGCAGGTTGCCGAAGAACAGCATGCCAAGCAGAGGCAGGCCTGAGGGAACGATAAATGTTGTCAGCAGCAGTCCAATGATAGGGAAGAGGATTCGCTCTGTCTGAGAGACCTCACGTCCAGGCTTCATCTTGATAACGCGCTCTTTCTGAGTTGTAAGCAGACGCATGATGAATGGCTGGATCACAGGCACAAGGGCCATATATGAATAGGCACACACTGCGATGGCACCCATCAGGTTGGGCGAAAGTTTCGAGCTGAGGAATATGGCTGTAGGACCGTCTGCGCCACCGATGATGGCGATACCTGCTGCCTGTGAAGGCTCAAAGCCCATAGCCAGAGCCACCATATAGGCACCGAAGATGCCAAACTGGGCTGCTGCTCCGATGAGCATCAGTTTAGGATTTGCAAGCAGTGCAGAGAAGTCTGTCATTGCTCCGATGCCAAGGAATATCAGTGGTGGGTACCATCCCTGTCGCACTCCCTGATAGAAGATATTCAGTACGGAGTTGTCCTCGTAAAGTCCGATTTCAAGACCGGCATCAGCGCGGAATGGAATGTTTCCCAGAATGATTCCAAGTCCGATAGGTACGAGCAGCAGGGGCTCGAAGTCTTTCTTGATGGCGAGCCAGATGAAGAAGGCTCCCACCGCAATCATAATGAGGTTACCCACAGTAGCATTGGCAAAGGCTGTGTAGGTAAGAAACTCATTGAAGTTCTGTATGATAAACTGTCCGAGATCCATAATCGTTAGTTATTAACCGATTGTCATTAAGACAGCACCTTCCATCACAGTCTCACCCTGTTTGGCATTGATAGAGGTAACCGTACCTTCATATTCTGACTCGATATTGTTCTGCATCTTCATTGCCTCCAGCACGAGAACCACGTCGCCAACCTTTACTGTGTCGCCTACGTTGACTTTCAGTTCTGTGATGGTGCCTGGCAGTGGAGCCTTGACAGGAGAGCCAGCGCCGGCAGGAGCTGCCTGTGGTGCGGGAGCGGCGGCTGCAGCTGCGGCAGGGGCTACAGATGGGCGTGAAACAGGCTTGGGAGCCTGTACATGGACCTTCTTGAGCGTGCTGGCAGGATTGATGGGCTGCTTCATCTCAACATCGAAACGGATACCGTTGACATTGACCTTGGCGATATTACCCTCTACTTCTTCTATCTCTACGTCGTAGTCGACGCCTTGTACTTTATATTGATACTTATTCATAATTGACTGTTATTAACGGATTTCTGGTGTGGTTGGAATCTTTGGAGCATTATGTGAAGACGGAATCACAGGCTTGGAGAAGTGGGTCATCTGATTACCTTCGTCCGACCATCCTGTCTGGTGTGACTTGATGGTGATGATTCCAGACTCTACGTCATGCACATCGTCCTGATACTGCTTCAGGGCCATTGAGATAACTGCTATGTAGACTTCCCTGTCGATACCCTTGGTCTTCAGGCCTTCCTGGAGAATGACATTGGTCTTATGGCCTACTTCAATTGTCTTCTCTACCGTCTTGGTGATAGGCTTTATAGGCTGTGCGTTAGCAACCTTCTTGGCCGTTTCCATGTGGCGCATTATCAGGCCGAAGAGCCAGAAGAACAGGAAGAGTACTGCCAGACAGAAGAAGACGATACCCATAGCGAGCAGTGTGATACCGAATCCGTGAGGGTCTTCGCGCTTCAACTTTGCGTCTTTGGTCTCGTCAGTCTTGATGAAATTCTCAATTCCTGGTGTGACATTCTCTGCCGACTTCACGGCCCATGCTTTTGCATTCTGACGCGCATAGCTCTGGTTGGCTGCCAGTGCAGGTATGCTGACAGAATCAATCAGTTCTGTGGCATTCCCGTTATAGAAGCCAATCCATAACGGCTCCGACACAGGAACCTGTAGCGAGAGATGCAACTTACCCTGCGAGGGGTTAGAGTTACAGTAGAAAATCAGATGCTGCCTTCCGCCAATCTGCGTACGAACGTCTCCGCTGGGGATGACGCTCATGCGCTTGATGCGCTCCGGCACGCTCATGTTAGGATCGAGTACACTGCGGTCAGTAGTGAAATACATACCACGGATATTGTAGGTGGTGAACGAGTTGTTCTCCATCTCTATCCAGGCCTCGCGATTGCCGTACTCGTCCTGAATGCTGGCAGTATTGTTCGTGAGAACCTCATTGATGCGGATGTTCTTGGCTCCTTGAGCCATTACAGTTGAGGTGCCCTCAAGCAATAAACCGATGAGCAGGATTCTTACTTTATTCATTTTTTGTTTTTAAGTGTATTATTATAATCTGAGTGATCTTATCCGCAGAAGAATAACACAACAATCTGTGCTGTAAATATTCTTAAGAACATCGATAACGGATATACCGTTGAGTATCCCAGTGCAGGAGCCTCCTTTGAGCAGATACTGTTAGAGTATGCCAATGCGGGAGGATCGGTATAGGTACCGGCAATCATTCCTGCGATCGTGAAGTAGTTGAAGCCAAAGCGCAGACGTGCTATAGGGCCGATGATCAGAATAGGGATTATAGTGATCAGGAAACCAGTCAGGACATATAGCAGACCGTCGCCTTGGATCACCGTCTCAAAGAATCCTGCTCCAGCCTTGATTCCTACAGAGGCCAGGAAGAGCACAAGGCCGATCTCGCGCAGCATCATATTTGCAGATGTAGTGGTATAGGTCACCAAATGGATCTTATAGCCATATCGGCCAATCAGGATGGCGATGATAAGAGGACCGCCTGCAAGTCCCAGCTTTACTGGTACAGGCATACCTGGTATGGCCACAGGGAGCATACCGAAGATAAGTCCGATAAAGATACCTACGAAGATTGTGGCAATGTTTGGTGCATCAAGTCTGCGGATAGAGTTACCCATTTTGTTTGCTACACGGTCTACAGCATCCTCCGGTCCTACTACCATGATTCTGTCACCTACCTGCAGTGGCAGTGAAGCCGAAGCGAAGAGGTCCATGCCGTGACGTGTCACACGCGTCACGTTGACACCATGTACACTTGAGAAGTGCTGTGATGCAAGAGTCTTTCCGTTGATCTTGGGATTGGTAATAAGGATGCGCTTCGATACCATCGGCTGATCCTGCTGCTCAAAGTCGATGTCAAGTTTCGGACCGATGAAGGCTGTGATGGCCTCCTGGTCAGCCTCGGCACAAACGATAAGCATCTGATCGCCTTCATGGAAGATGGTGTCGCGGTTGGGTATGATAAGCTCACCCTGATGAACCAGGCGTGATACGACAAAGTCACGGTTCAGGAAGTCATGTACTTGCAGAAGGGTCTTGCCCTCAAGATATTTGTTTGTCACCTCAAGGTGCATCTTGTATGGCTTCTTGTTGGCATTGGTCTCCTCGAGGGCTACCAGCTCTTTCTCCTCTGTGTCCAACTTGACTTTACAGATATACCTTATTAATATTATACCGCCTATTATTCCAAGTACACCTAAAGGATATGCGCATGCATAGGCCGATGCAATCTGTGGGGCATTGCTGCCGAAGACCGTGCTTAGTGCCTCGTTAGCAGCTCCAAGTCCAGGGGTGTTGGTTACGGCACCGTAGAGTGTACCTACCATCATTGGCAGGTTGTTGGGATTACTTGTGTCGAAGAAGATGTAGTAGCATGCGAACATCACGAGGATGTTCAGCAGTATAGCGCTTGCGGCAAGACCATTGAGCTTGATGCCCTGTGTGCCGAAGCTTTCAAAGAAACCCGGACCTACCTGAAGACCAATCATGAATACAAACAGTATGAGTCCGAAGTCCTGAATGAATGTAAGGATTGGTGTAGGTGCTGTAAAACCGATGTGTCCAGCCAGGATTCCGGCGAAGAGCACGAACGTGACACCCAGTGATACTCCGAAGATCTTTATTTTTCCCAGATATACACCGATAGCGATGACAATAGAGTAGAGTAACGCTATGTGCGCCACTGAATCAGTTGTCGTAAACAAGTCTTTTAACCATTGAAATGATTCCATAACACAACAATATTCTCAAATTTGCCTGCAAAGGTACTCAAAAATTGCCCATTATCATCATTAATGTGCATTTAATTTTGGATAAAAACCGATTTTTTATTTCTTTCACAATTAAAATGGCTTTTTTGGACTAAAAGTTTGTAACTTTGTGCCCAATTAAGTGTAACTTAAGACAAAACTTATATAATAATTAACGTATCTATGGCAAACAAAGAGAAACTCTTTACCGAGTTTACTGCGCCTACCACTCAAGAGTGGTTGGACAAAATTGAAGTCGACCTTAAAGGAGCCGATTTCCAGAAGCGACTCGTGTGGAGAACAAACGAGGGCTTTAACGTACAGCCCTTCTATCGTCGTGAGGATCTTAAGGATCTCAAAACACCTGATTCGTTGCCAGGCGAATTCCCATTTGTCCGTGGTAACAAGAAAGATTCTAATGCATGGTATGTTCGTCAGAACATTGTAGTTGACGATGCAAAGGCAGCTAATGCCAAGGCTCTCGACATCCTGAACAAGGGCATCGACTCTCTGGGATTCAAGATCCCTGGCAAGATGGTTTCGAAAGAGACGGTTGAGGCTTTGCTTGAAGGTGTTTACTGCGACATCGTAGAGGTTAACTTCGCCACTTGTCCCCGTCACTCTGTTGAGCTGGCTGAGATCCTTGTTGACTTCTTTGCAAAGAAGGGCTACGATAAGGAGAAGGTGGTAGGCTCTATCGAGTGGGATCCGATGCAGAAGATGGTTATGAAGGGTAAGGACGTCACTCCTGTTCTTGAGGTAGGTCCAAAGCTCGTTGAAACCCTTAAGGATTATCCTAATTTCCGTTGTATCGCTGTAAGTTCTGATGCACTGAATAATGCCGGTGCCTATATCGTTCAGGAACTGGGCTATGCCTTGGCTTGGGGTAACGAATACCTGCAGCAGCTCGTCGATGCTGGTGTGGATGTTGACCTGGCTGCTAAGAGCATCAAGTTCAACATGGGTGTTAGCGAGAACTATTTCATGGAGATAGCCAAGTTCCGCGCTGCCCGCCTGTTGTGGGCTCAGATTGTGAAGCAGTATGAGCCAAAGTGCGATTGTGCATGCAAGATGATAATCAATGCTACTACTTCCAAGTATAATCAGACACTGTTTGATTCTTATGTAAACCTGCTCCGTTCTCAGACCGAGGCAATGAGTGCTGCCCTGGGTAGCGTTCACTCTATGGTTGTTACTCCGTTTGACGCACCTTATGAGGAAGCAACGGATTTCTCAGAGCGTATCGCCCGCAACCAGCAGTTGCTGATTAAGGAAGAGAGCCATTTCGACCGTATCGTCGATCCTTCAGCTGGTTCTTACTATATAGAGCACCTTACTGATGCTCTCGCTACCGAGGCTTGGAAGATATTCTTGAAGGTTGAGGACGAAGGCGGCTTCCTGGCAGCTGTCAAGGCTGGAACCGTTCAGGATGATATCAATGCCACCAACGTAAAGCGTCATGGCGATGCTGCCAAGCGTAAGGAGTTCCTGCTTGGTACCAACCAGTTCCCCAACTTCACAGAGAAGAGTGAGGGCAAGAAGGCGCAGTCTTGTGGCTGCTGCTGTGGTCATGCTGCCCCTGAGGAGCATCCTTTCAAGGCTATTGAGAGCACCCGTCTGGCAGCAGATTTTGAAGACCTCCGCATCCACACAGAGGAGACCAAGGTGCCTACAGCCTTCATGCTTACCATCGGTAACCTCGCCATGCGTCAGGCCCGTGCTCAGTTCTCTTGCAACTTCCTTGCCTGTGCAGGATATAAGGTGATTGACAATCTGGGCTTCAAGACCGTTGAGGAAGGTGTAGATGCCGCTCTTGAGGCAAAGGCAGACATCGTGGTTATCTGCTCCAGCGATGATGAGTACGCAGAGTACGCTATCCCTGCCTTCAAGTATCTAAACGGACGTGCATTGTTCGTCGTTGCCGGTGCTCCTGCTTGTATGGAGGATCTGAAGGCTGCCGGTATAGCGAACTTCGTCCATGTGAAGTGCAACGTGCTTGAGACTTTGAAAGAATATAATCAAAAACTTGGTATCTAAAGAATAGGAGACTTGAATTATGCGTAAACAGTTTAAAGATGTAGATATCTATGCAGGCATCAAGGCTCAAGATGGTGCCAAGTGGATTAAAGACAATGGAATCGTAGAAAACTGGAAGACCCCCGAGCACATCGAGGTTCGTCCTGTATACACAAAGGAAGACCTTGAGGGTATGGAGCACCTGGATTTCGCGGCAGGTATACCTCCTTATCTGCGTGGTCCGTACTCAATGATGTATCCGTTCCGCCCGTGGACCATCCGTCAGTATGC
>DGTJ01000065.1:0-2177 GCA_002393725.1 Prevotella sp. UBA4339
AAGCTCTTCACCCGTCATGAGCTGAAAGAGATTGCCGACGAGGTAAAAAGCCTCTTCGATGAGCTGATAGCGAAAAGCAACCAGTACAAGGACGTGCTGATGCCTGGCTACACACATCTTCAGATAGCTATGCCATCAAGTTTCGGACTCTGGTTTGGTGCCTATGCAGAGAGTCTTACCGACGACATGCTCTTCCTTCAGGCTGCCTATAAGATGACCAACCGCAACCCCCTTGGCTCAGCAGCAGGATACGGAAGCAGTTTCCCACTGAACCGCACGATGACGACAGAACTTCTGGGTTTCGACTCCATGGACTATAACGTTGTCTATGCCCAGATGGGACGCGGGAAGATGGAGCGCAACGTGGGCTTTGCCATTGCCACCATCGCAGGGACACTGGCAAAGATGGCCTTCGACGCCTGCCTGTTCAACTCACAGAACTTCTCTTTTGTGAAGTTGCCAAAGGAGTGTACGACGGGCTCTTCCATCATGCCCCACAAGAAGAATCCTGACGTGTTCGAGCTTATTCGTGCTAAATGCAACAAGCTGCAGTCACTGCCTCAACAGGTTACACTTATCATGAACAACCTGCCCGTGGGCTATTTCCGCGACCTGCAGATCATCAAAGAGGTATTCCTGCCTGCCTTCGACGAGCTGAAGGACTGCCTGCAGATGGCGGCATACATCATTAATAAGATAGAGGTGAACGAACATATCCTCGACAACCCGATGTACGACCCAATGTTCAGCGTCGAGGAGGTGAACCGACTGGCAGCCAACGGCATGCCCTTCCGGGATGCATACAAGAAGGTGGGTCTCGACATCGAGGCTGGGACATTTAGTGCCTCGCACGACATACATCATACACACGAAGGGTCGATAGGCAACCTCTGCAACGACAAGATTGCAGCCCTCATGCAGCAGACGTTAGACGGTTTCCATTTCGAGAGGATGACACAGGCAGAAAAAAGACTATTAGACAGATAGACATTTAGACAATTAGACTGTTAGACTATCAGAAAGATAAACAGACAAACGGAATTGTAAACATTTAACAATAAGAGTAGAGAATGAATGTAGACACAAAAGACTTAGTTGATATGATTGTTGAATGCGCCAAACAGGTACGTAGTCAGCTGACTCCTGGATTTGAAGAAAAGGTATATAAGAACGCCTTGTATATCGAGATGCTAGACATGGGATTACCTGTAGAGACGGAAGTATCTTTCAAGGTGTATTACAAGGATCATATTGTTGGTGACTACAGAGCCGACATGATTGTTGACCATCGTGTTATTGTCGAACTGAAAGCTGTAAGCGCTCTTACTACGATTCATGAAGTTCAGCTAGTCAACTATCTCACTGCGACAGGCATTGATGATGGTATCCTCATCAATTTCGGTTCTGAAGAAATCGAAATCCGCCACAAAAACCGTCTTTATCAAAAAAAACAATAGCAATCCATATCCACATCTGCCCAATTGCCCATCTGTCTAAAGTTCTATTTGTCTAAATGTCTAAGTGCCTAAAATATCTTATCGTCTTCCTGTCCATCTGTCTTACATCATGTGAGGGTGACAGTAATATCAGTCGTGACTATGTCTGCAGGTTAATCTTTGACACGTCACTCCACCCCATACCCTGTCAGTTGACAGGCATATTAGGCAATCCCGGTCATTTCTGCAAAGTAGAGACGTCTATAGTCAGCGGTGTGCGGCATCTGAAGACCACCCGCAACTACGATAGTGCTACAGAAGACGTCATCCTGCGTACGGAGAAAGAGAGTCAGGCAGTCATCGTCCTCGGAGCCAGCAACAGCATCATCATCGGGACAGTGAGCTACGACAACCGTCTTGTGGCCTACGACGGCCAATGCCCAAACTGCATTAAAGACTATAGCGGAACCCACTACCCCCTCACTTGGCAGAACAATGGTATGCAACTGCACTGTTCGAAATGCGACCGGTCATACGATGTAAACAATGGCGTCATCGCCTCTGGCAAGGGAGGTATCCAACTGCTCACCTATTATGCCTCTTTTGACGGTACAATCCTCCGTGCATGGAATTAAATTCGATGTTATTATCTAAATAATTGATAAAAAGTTTGGCTATTTGGTGAAATAGCCGTATCTTTGCAGTCGCAAAACCACGCCGCAATGGTGGAATTGGTAGACA
>DGTJ01000065.1:2221-8218 GCA_002393725.1 Prevotella sp. UBA4339
AGGGACTTAAAATCCCTTGGCCAGTAATGGCTGTGCGGGTTCGAGTCCCGCTCGCGGCACCTTAAATATTATTATTTTTATGCATAAAAATCATTTATTCTTCCTTTCAGCTGTTTCCGTGATCTTTTTCACTTCGTGCTCTAAACTGGGCCCGTTATCAGCTGACAATTTCACAGTGACTCCTAATCCGCTGGAAACTCAAGCCGGCATTGTACCATCAACCATCAACGGTCATTTCCCAGAGAAATACATGAAGAAGAAGGCCGTTGTGACAGTTATTCCTGAACTGCGCTATTCCAATGGAAAGACCGTACAGGGAAATACCGCTACCTTCCAGGGAGAGAAAGTGCTGGGCAACGACCAGACCATATCGTATCGTCTTGGTGGCAACTACACCATGAAGAGCAACTTCGCCTATGCCGATGACAACAAGGCAGACATGTATCTCACCTTCAACGCCCGCATCGGAAACAAGGTTGTAAAGGTGCCCGAGGTAAAGGTAGCCACCGGCATCATCGCCACCTCAGAGCTCTATAAGAAGACCCTGAACACAGCTCAGGCTGCTATTTCTCCAGATGCCTACCAGCGCATCACCAAGCAGAAGCAGGAGGCCAACATCAAGTTCCTTATCCAGCAGGCCACACTGCGCAAGAGTGAGCTGAAGAACAACTCCGTACAGGAATTTGTCAAGATGCTTCAGAAGATCAATGCCGACCGCGAGGGACTGAACCTCGAAAACATTGAGGTATCAGCATACGCCTCTCCCGATGGTGGATTCAGCATCAACGACAAGCTCGCTGCCGACCGTCAGAAAGTGTCAGAGAAATATGTCAACCAGGAGTTGAAGAACATCAATCTCAATGCCAATGTCGATGCTAAATACACCGCTCAGGACTGGGAAGGATTCCAGGAACTCGTAAAGGCCAGTGACATCCAGGACAAGGACGTCATCCTTCGCGTGCTCTCAATGTACAAGGATCCCGAGGAGCGTGAGCAGCAGATCAAGAATATCTCTTCTGCATTCCGTGAGCTTGCCGATGGTATCCTTCCTGAGCTGCGTCGCGCACGTCTCACCATAAACTATGAGACAGTAGGCCGCAGCGACGACCAGATTCTTCAGCAGGTGAAGGACGACGCCACTAAGCTTAGTGTCGAGGAACTGTTATACGGTGCTGCCCTGAAGAAGGACATCAACGAGCAGGAAGACATCTATAAACTCACTACAGAGGTATATCCTAACGACGCCCGTGCCTTCAACAACCTGGCAACCATCCAGTATGCACGTGGCAACTATGACGCAGCAAAGCAGTACATCCAGAAGGCCCAGAGCCTGGCAGCCAATCTCCCTGAAGCCAAGGCCAACCTCGGTATGCTGGCCCTGAAGTCAGGAGACATCAAGGCAGCAGAGCAGTATATCGCCGCTGCAACAGACGCCAACGGTCTCAGTGAGGTGCTTGGCAACCTGCATCTTGCACAAGGCAACTATGCCCAGGCCGAGCAGGACTTCGCAGACATCTACTCAAACAGCGCAGCCCTTGCCCAGATCCTGAACAAGAACTACGCATCAGCAGCAGTAACACTGAAGTATGTGAAGAATGCCGATGCCGTCACAGAATACCTGAAGTCAATCCTCTCTGCCCGCATGGGTAACCTTGACGATGCTTCAGACGCACTTCGCAAGGCCCTTGCCAAGGATCCGTCGCTGTCCAACTATGCTGCCAACGACCTTGAGCTCTTGAAGGTAAAAAAGTAAAAATATACATAGGTAAGAAATAAAAAATATGGAGAATACGCATAGTAAGGAGGTGAAGACTCGTCAGGGAAATACTCTGGCGTGCAGGCATCGTCTGAAAAGCACTCCACTATTTTTTATTTCTTATCTGTTATTAGTTATTTCGTTCCTTTCCTCCTGTAATTCCAACAACGGACATCTCCGTATACAAGGAGAGTTCAAAGGATTCAATCAGGGAGAATTCTATGTCTACAGTCCCGATGGAGGTATAAGGGGTCTTGATACCATCGCCGTAAAGAACGGACAATTCAGCTATCAGGTATCCCTAGACACCACAGCCACTTTCGTCCTGGTATTCCCGAACTATTCAGAGATTCCCGTTTTTGGAACTTCCGGAGCAAAAGTGGAGATAGAGGGAGACGCCTCGCATCTGAAAGAGATAAAAGTGAAAGGCACCGAAGAGAACGATCTGATGACAGCCTTCAGGTTGAAGATCAGCGACATGACGCCCCCAGAGGTTACCAATGCCGCCGCCTCCTTCATCGAGCAGCACCCCACTACCCTCGCTGCAATCTTCGTGCTCACCAAGTACTTCATCCAGTCAGACCCCGACGACTATCAGATGACCTTCGCCTTAGCGAAGAACATCCAGAGGGCCAATCCCAAAAACAAGAGTATAGTCAAGATTGTCAGTTCGCTTGAGGGAATGAAGAATCTGCGTGACAAGTCGCTCATCCCCAAATTCTCCACCACCGATATCAAAGGAAAGCCCGTCTCTAACGAGGACCTCTACGCCCCAGTGAACGTCATCACCACGTGGGCCACCTGGAACTATGAAAGCATGAATATCCAGCGGCAGCTTAAGCGCATGGAGAAGGAGAATGGTGTCAGCAAGCTGAAGATAGTCAGCTTCTGCCTCGATGCCAACGAAAAGGATTGCCGTAAATTCATGGATCGCGACTCCATCACGTGGAGTAACATCTGCGACGAAAGGATGTGGGAGACGCCAGCACTTGTCAAACTGGGTCTCACCAAAGTGCCCGACAACATACTCTTGGACAGCAAGGGCAGGATAATAGCCCACTCCCAGAATCTGTCGGAACTAAAACAAGAAATCGAAAAGCTTATGAAATAGTCACAACAATTTTTAAATCTACATACTATGCTTGTCAAGACATTCAGTGCAGCCGTGATGGGGCTGGAGGCAACTACCATCACAATAGAAGTAAACTTGACCCGTGGTGTCATGTTCCGTCTCTCAGGCCTTGCCGACACTGCCGTGAAAGAGAGTTACGACCGTATCCGTGCAGCTATGGGGAATATCGGTTTCAAGCCCCCCACAGCCGACATCACCATCAATCTCTCCCCTGCCGATATCCGTAAGGAAGGAACAGGCTATGACCTCCCCCTGGCAATAGGAATCCTTGCAGCCCATGGCAAAGTGGATGCCGGAAAACTCAACGAATACATGCTGGTAGGCGAACTGGGGCTTGACGGAAGGATAAAACCCGTCAGCGGTACTCTTCCAATAGCCATACGAGCCAGAGCGGAAAAGTACAAGGGCCTGATAGTACCTTGCGAGAACGCAAGGGAAGCGGCAGTTGTAAACAATCTCGATATTTTCGGAATGGAGAGCCTCACAGACGTAGTGTCATTCTTCAATGGCAGCGAGAATCATTACCAGCCCACCATCGTAGACACACGCAAGGAATTCTACGAGCAGCAATATGCCTACGACCTTGACTTTGCTGATGTCAAAGGTCAGGAGAGCGTAAAGCGCGCCCTCGAGGTAGCTGCTGCCGGAAGCCACAATGTGATCCTCATCGGTCCTCCTGGTTCGGGTAAGTCGATGATGGCCAAGCGCCTGCCAAGCATTCTTCCACCGCTCTCCCTTGCCGAGAGTCTTGAGACTACACAGATTCACTCTGTAGCAGGAAAGCTGCCAGCAGGCATGTCACTTATATCGCAGAGGCCCTTCCGCAGTCCTCATCATACGGTGTCGCAGGTGGCACTGGTCGGTGGCGGTGCCACGCCACAGCCAGGTGAAATCTCGCTGGCCCACAATGGAGTGCTCTTCCTCGACGAGATGCCCGAACTCAGCCGTAGCGTCCTTGAGGTGCTGCGCCAACCGCTCGAAGACCGTGTCATCACCATCAGCCGCGCCAAGTACTCCATACAATACCCCGCCTCCTTCATGCTCGTGGCATCGATGAACCCCTGTCCCTGCGGCTATTATGGCGATCCGACGCACCACTGCGTCTGTACGCCCGGACAGATACAGCGCTACATGAACAAAATCTCAGGCCCGCTACTTGACCGCATCGACATCCACTGCGAGATACAGGCCGTGCCCTTCGCCCAGCTCTCGCAGATGCAGACAGGCGAACCGTCGGCTGCCATCCGCGAACGAGTCATCCGTGCCCGCAAGATTCAGGAGGAACGCTTCAAGCCCTACAAGGGCATCCACTCGAACGCCATGATGACCGAGCGCATGCTCCATGAGTTTGCAGAGCCTGATGCTGCCAGTCTCGACATGCTTCGCATGGCAATGGAGAAGTTGAAGCTCTCCGCCCGTGCCTACAGCCGCATCCTCAAGGTCGCCCGCACCATCGCCGACCTCGCCGGCAGCGAGAAAGTCCAGTCCATGCACATCGCCGAAGCCATCGGGTATCGCAACCTCGACCGAGGTGATTGGGCAGAGAGGGGAATATGAGATAATTGTAATTTAGTGCCAAATATATATAAAGGTATGGACGAACAAGGAAACATAATCATTTACCAGTCGGAAGACGGCGCGGTTAGACTTGATGTTAGATTGGAGAGCAATACTGTTTGGCTGACACAACAGCAGATGGCAGACCTCTTTGGTTCTTCACGAACCAATGTGGTGGAGCATATCAAGCACATCTATGAGGATGAAGAACTGAACGAAGAAACAACTTGTCGGAGATTCCGACAGGTTCGTCAGGAAGGCAATAGAGAAGTATCTCGAGAGATACCCTTTTATAATCTTGACATGATTATTTCTGTTGGCTACCGTATCCGTTCCATAATAGCCACACGTTTCCGCCAATGGGCGACAGAACGACTGCATGAGTATATTGTTAAGGGATTCGCTTTGGACGATGAACGACTGAAGAACCTCGGCGGTGGCAGTTACTGGAAGGAACTGCTTGACCGCATTCGCGATATTCGTTCTTCGGAGAAGGTGCTGTATCGGCAGGTGCTTGACCTCTATGCGACAGCCGTTGACTATGACCCACGCTCAGATACCTCTCGGCTGTTCTTCAAGATCGTACAGAACAAACTCCACTATGCTGCCCACGGACATACGGCTGCAGAAGTCATTTACGAAAGGGCAGATGCAGACAAGCCTTTTATGGGGTTGACTACATTCAAAGGCGAACTGCCTTGTTTGAATGATGTGAAGATTGCCAAAAACTATCTTTCGGCTGATGAATTGAAGATTTTGAATAATCTCGTATCCGGATATTTCGACTTCGCAGAAATCCAGGCATTAAAGCACCGACCTATGTATATGGAAGACTATGTTCGTCAGCTTGACAATAACATTGTGTCTATAGGTGAAGAACTGCTGGCCGATGGAGGCTCCGTTAGTCACGAAGAAGCTATGGAGAAAGCGGTGACAGAATATCGCAAGTACCAAGTGAAGACGCTTTCTTCTGTTGAACAGGCTTATTTGGAAAGCATTAAAGACATTGAAAAGAGAGTAAAACGTGGCAGAAAGAAGGAATGAAAGTAGAAATTAACAAACGAAAAGCGGATTCTATAATCCCCAGCAATATCGACCTGCATGTGGAAATGTCATTCAAAGCCCTCTCGAAGGCTCAGAGAAGGTCGAGTCCATGCACATCGCCGAGGCCATCGGGTACAGGAACCTGAATAGAGGCGACTGGGCAGAGAGAGGGTGACTTTCTACCTCATTTTATATAGGTATTGTTTCATCTGTTTAATATTTTGTTGGTTGGTTTCTATTGTTGATTTTCCTTTGGTATCTGAAGTTCCAGGTCAGAACGGTGTGCATAGATATGCGGCGACATGATTTCGACACCATTCGAGTGGAAGACATCGAGTATGTTGTGATGCAGGTCGGAATAGATAAGCGGTAACTGCTGATAGTCTTTGGTATAGGCATTTAGCTCATACTCAACGTAGAAATCATCCAGTGTGGTGATTAGCACGAAAGGCTCGGGTGACTGCCTGAGGTTCTTCGTCTTATGGGCCGCATCGAGGAGCAACTGCCG
>DGTJ01000002.1:0-2646 GCA_002393725.1 Prevotella sp. UBA4339
GATTTCGCCATCAATGTATTTAACCATACCTACAGAACAAGCAGAAACACGCTGAGGATAAAGTGTCTCGAAGTCAATACCCACAAATGACTTGGGGAGAGTCTTTGCCACGATCCGGGGATAATTCCGAGGTCTTTGAACCTTTGTGCCGATTTTTCTAATCTTAATAGTTACATCCAATAAAGTCCATTGGTTAAATACAATTTTATAACCATCTTTTATTCCATCGAAACTGAAGACTTGATCAATATATGGATTAAATTTTTCTTTTATATCTTCAATTGACCCCAAATAGCCACCAGAAAAGATGTTCTCAAGTATTAACAATAATTCATACAGTTGTTCCCTTTCCAAATCACAAACATAGAAAGTTGCTTTCACCAGTTCACCTTGATTCGTTTCAACTTTCATTTGAGTTAGAGGCCAATGCTTTGGTCTTAAGAAGACATATTGTTTCCCATCAAGAGGTGTACCATCTTCATTACATAATGCGTTTAAATTAAGACCAAAGAAATCTTCAAACCAACGTTCATCTGGAGATTCTGCAAATAAGTCAATTTCAGAATCAGCAATTCTTCTATTTCTATAATCTAAAATGTCTTGTATTTTGTCTTTCCATTTTTCTTTTGCCAATGCCTCTTCTGCACGTTTTTCCTCTTCCTCCCTTATTCTTTCAGCCTCTTTACGAGCACGATACCTTTCTTTTCTAGCCAGGTCTCGTTCCTCCTTATGCTCAATCGCATCCAGATGAGCTTGTTCTCGACGTTGATTCAGTAAATCATTGCCGCACTCTGGACACCCTAAAGGAGCGTTAAGAATTTGGTGGGGCAGTCTTGAAAACGTTCCATGCACAGGACAAATCAGCGTAACAGGCGAAGTAGAACTATCATAAACAAACTCATCCAATCCGAACTTGTCACCAAACTTTTGCTTTAGTTTTACCAAAAACTTTTCTCCCTTCTCACACTTGGGGCATCCTTTGCCATCAAGATGTTCACGGGCATATATTTGAAAATCGCCATGAACAGGGCATGTCACCACAACACGATGATCCCGATTCTTATAGTCCACCTTGCTATAGTCATAGCGGTCCCCATATATTTCTTTGGCTTCTGCAATAAAAGACTCAGTGGTGACCACTCTCTTACAGAGTTCTAGACTTCTGTTTGTTTGTGATATATCTGCCATGTTTATGTACAAAAACTATTTTACCATTATCTTCCTTGTAGAACCATCATTCATCCGTTGGGTCAGGGTACGGTTCTCTGACCCACTCTTTGCACAATCTTCATCGGTAATAATCAGACCTTGCGACCTTAATTTTGCTATCTGGTCATCAATACTCAATGGCTGTTTTGTATAGATATTGCTCATGATGCTACAAAATAAAAGACCCGCCCTGGTTCGCTGTTCTATGGGAAGCGTGGCGGATTCTGTCGGTGCAAAGATACGAATAAATTCCGAATCTACAAACTTTCTAACCAAAAATTCACAAAATAAGAGTCCAATTTGATGTAGATTCGGAAAAATATCGTAACTTTGCAGCGAAAAGATGTATAATAACGATTAGGAGGTATAGTTATGTTAGGAGTTAATTCACCAAGAGAACCGATAACACCTGAATTTTCGAAAGAGATTCGGGCTTCTCTTCGTCGTGCCATGACAGGTCAGCTTAACGAGAAAGAGAAGGCTGCACGGCAAAGGTTAAAGGATAGTGAGAAATATTGGTCAATGGAATGGAAGGGGCTGCATTTTTAGGAAAACTCGTTTCATCTCCACTGACTGATTTTCAGTGTCTTAATACATTCTCCTCTGGTGTGGAGTCTATGGACAAATTCATCAGAGGTGATTTTCGATTGAGCGTTGAGAATCACTATTGTCAGGCGTATGTTGTTAAACTTGAAGAAGAGATCGTTGCCATCTTTGCCCTTAGTTTCGACTCTCTCGATTTGGACTCTGACGATAAGGAGGAACTTCAGTCTGGTTTCTCGTCAACGGCATCACCAGATGTTGATTATGATTATCAGGAAACATTTTACGCAAAACCTCGATACCCTGCAATGGATATTGCCTACCTTGCTATACAGGAGAAATGGAGAGGCAAGCATATCGGCGATTTCCTGATAAAACAGATAGCAGATCTGGCGAGAAGACAGACGTTAGCTGGTTGTCAGTTCCTTACGGTTGAAGCACTTGCAAACAAAGAATACAGCGCCGTTGGATTTTACGAACGATGCGGCTTTGCGCCCAATGAGGTAAAGAAACCCTATAAAGACACGCTTCGGATGTATCTGACTCTGTACTCCAAAGATAATGCTTTTGACGATGACTGATGTTTAGTGTTCTTTCAGATTCTGCTTTACACAAGGACATTCAGCGTAAATGTCCGTTAGTATCTTTACCGCTTGGGCATATTCGGGCTCAGTCCGAAAAGAATGAAAGATTAACAGTTTGCTGTCTTTCTTATTCTTGGTTATGATTAACACCTTATTAACACCCCAAGAAAGCAAAATCCCCTGCAAATCGTTGATTTACAGGGGATTTTCGGATGTTCCGAGTAGTCGATAGGGGAATCGAACCCCTATGCCAAGATTGAGAATCTTGTATCCTAACCATTAGATGAATCGACCAGCATTTCAAAGATGC
>DGTJ01000002.1:2733-30715 GCA_002393725.1 Prevotella sp. UBA4339
GCGGAAGGAGGGGGATTCGAACCCCCGGTACGGGAACCCGTACGGCAGTTTAGCAAACTGCTGGTTTCAGCCACTCACCCATCCTTCCAAAAGGACCATCGAGTTCGAAACCGTGGGGTTATCTCCTTGATTGCGGGTGCAAAGGTACACACTTTTTTTGAACCCACCAAATATTTTCCCAACTTTTTTCAAAAAACTATCAAAAAAGCTCCAAAACAGCCCAAAACAGGCTTATTCAAGATATAAAAAAATGGCAGAACTTCACAAAGTTCCGCCATTATCAAAGATATCAAATACCTGTTTAGTCGAGACCGAAAAGTATCTTCAGACCACCGTCGACACCAGAGAAGCCCATGAAGGCAAGACTGAGAAGTCCGGCTGAGAGCATCACGATGGCCATGCCCTGCATCCCCTTTGGTATCTTGACTAGCTCCAGCTGCTCACGCATACCGGCAAATACCGTTAGGGCAAGTCCGAAACCGATAGCAGTAGAGAAGGCATATACTACTGACTGCAGGAGATTGAAGTCTTTCTGGATAACAAGGATTGCAACACCGAGAACAGCACAGTTAGTGGTGATCAATGGCAGGAAGATACCCAGCGCCTGATACAAGGCGGGAGACACTTTCTTAAGAACGATCTCCACCATCTGAACCAGAGATGCAATAACGAGGATGAAGGCTATCGTCTGCAGATACTGAAGACCGAAAGCGTCAAGCACATACTTCTGAACCAACCAGGTAACGATAGTGGCAAGGGTCAGCACAAAGGCCACAGCTGCCGACATACCCAGTGAGGTGTCTATCTTCTTTGATACGCCAAGGAACGGACAGATGCCCAGAAACTGTGACAACACGATGTTGTTCACAAAGATGGCTGAGATAAAAATCAATACGTATTCCATAACTTAAGCGTTTCTTAGTTTATTAACAATAGCAATGAGGAAGCCCAGGGTGATGAAAGCTCCTGGAGGCAGCACGAAGAGCAGGATGTTATAGGTCTCTGGAAGCAGGGTGAAACCGAAGATGCTGCCATTACCCAGCAACTCACGGCAGATGCCGAGAAGGGTAAGACCTATGGTGAATCCGAGACCGATACCGATTCCATCGAAGAGAGAAGCCAATGGCGAGTTCTTGGCTGCGAAGGCCTCTGCTCGTCCGAGGATGATACAGTTAACAACTATCAGAGGGATAAAGAGTCCCAAAGCTGCATCAATGTCAGGCAGATAGGCCTTGATAACCATCTGAAGAATCGTCACGAAGGCTGCAATCACGACAATGAACACTGGGATACGAACCTTATCAGGTGTGACAGACTTCAGACATGAGATGACGACATTGGTGCAGATGAGCACTGCCATAGTGGCAAGTCCCATCGCCATACCGTTGCCAGCACTGGTGGTAGTAGCCAGCGTAGGACACATACCGAGCATCAGGACGAACGTAGGGTTCTCCTTGATGATGCCGTTTTTGATAATATTTATTGCATTCATTTACTAATCCTCCTTTTCTTGTTTTGTGACACCTGTCTTACCGTCGGTAGCAGGTGTTGCCTTGTAGGCGCTATATGCATTATTCACTGCGAGAAGGAAAGCACGGCTGGTAATGGTAGATGCGGTGATGGCATCAACCTTGCCTCCGTCCTTAGAGACTGTCAGAGGCTCTGAAGGATCTTTTCCTATGATATCGCCCTTCTCACCCTTCTGGAACCACTTGTCGGCCTTGGCTCCAAGACCTGGGGTCTCAGCATGCTCAAGGATGGTATACCCCAGGATCTTGCCTTCGGGATCGAAGCCCACAAGCACCTTCAGGGCACCACCGAAACCGCCTGTAGTACTCTCCACGGCTGCTCCGAGATCTTTGCCCTGAGCGTCCTGAGCCTGATAGATGATATATGTCAGCTCTTTGCCCTTGGCATCATTCTGACGCACGGTGTCGGTCTTGGAAACCTTAAGGTCATCGACACACATCACCGTCTTGATACCGTCAGCCAAGGCCTTCGCCTTCTGGTCGCTGATAGGACCTTCCGTAAGGTGGTTCACATAAGCCAGGATACCACCCATGATGACTGCTACTCCTGTGAGCACCAGCACCATATTAGTCAAAGATGATTCGAGTTTTTTCATAATCCTAATCTTTTTACTTCTTTGCTGGCACTTCACCGAAGCGCTTGGGTTTTACGTAGTTATTAATCAGCGGTGTGAAGGCATTCATGATAAGGATAGCAAATGACATACCCTCTGGGTAAGCACCCCAGTTACGTATCACAACCGTGAGGAATCCGATGGCTATACCATAGATGAGCTGTCCCTTCGGTGTCATCGGACTGGTAACATAGTCAGTGGCCATGAATATGGCACCAAGCATAAGACCTCCTGAGAGGAGTACAGATATAGAATCTGCATAGGCAGGATTTGCCAAATGGAGCAGACCAGCAAACACAAACACTGTACCGAGAATGCTTACAGGGATGTGCCATGTGATGATCTTCTTCCACAACATATAGCAAAGACCGATGATAAGTGCCAGAGCACATATCTCACCCATCGCACCGGCTCCGTCGGGATGATTTCCCAGGAAGAGATCGAGCGATGAGGGAAGCTCGTTGAGGATTGACGGGTCGCCTGCCTTGATGGCTTCCTTCATGATAGAAAGTGGTGTGGCACCGGTCTCAGCATCGATATAGCTGCCCCACTGCCCTACCTTCGGCCAAGTGGTCATCTGGGCCGGGAAGGCAACAAGCAGGGCCGCACGGCCTACCAGCGCAGGGTTGAAGAGATTATTGCCGAGGCCTCCGAATGTCATCTTTGCAACACCGATGGCAAAGAGCGCACCGATGATAATGATCCAGACCGGAAGGTTCGACGGGAGGTTGAAAGCAAGGAGCAGACCAGTCAGGACGGCCGAACCGTCGAGAACGGTGTTACGCTCTTGTTTCAGGATATATTTGCTGATAGCCCACTCGAAGAAGACGCAGGCTGCCACACTCGTTGCTGTGACAACAACTGAGCCCAGACCGAAGAAATAGAACGAAACAAGCAGTGCGGGCATCAGGGCGATGATGACACCGTACATGTTGCGCTCTACTGTGTCTGTGCCGTGGGCGTGTGGCGAAAGAGATACAACTAATTTTCCCATTGTATTTTATCGTTTTTACGTTTTACCTTTTTACTTTTTAGCAGCACGACTGCGGATGATTCCCATAACCGTGCTCTTTCCCTGACGGATATTGTCGAGCAGGGGGCGGTGAGCTGGACAGGTGAACTGGCAAGAGCCGCACTCTATACAGCTGACGATATCCTCCCTCTCGGCACGTTCCCAGTTCTTTACCTCTGAGATCTTTGCGAGAAGATATGGCTCAAGGCCCATAGGACAGGCTCCCACACACTTCGCACAACGGATACAGGGCTGTGGCTCCTTGCGACGCGCCTCATCGTCGGAGATGATAGTCACCGAGTTGGTTCCCTTACAGATGGGCACCTCTGTACTTGTGAGGGCCTTACCCATCATCGGACCACCGGCAAGGAGTTTATTGTCACCTTCGGGCATACCACCACAGGCATCGATAAGATCCTGCATCGGGGTTCCCATACGGACAAGGAAGTTGCCTGGGTTCTGAAGCTTCTTACCAGTCACCGTGGTATAGCGCTCAAAGAGAGGCTTGTGCTTCATCACTGCCTCATAGACAGCATAGGCTGTTCCTACATTCTGCACAATGGCACCAACATTGACTGGGATTGCAGGAGGAGCAGGCACCTGACGACGGATAACGGCATCGACAAGCTGCTTCTCACCTCCCTGAGGATAGCGCTGCTTCAAGGGAACGACCTCTACTGTGTATGGCGAACCGGAGAACTTCTCTGCACACTTCTGTGTGAGCAGCTCGATGGCAGGCATCTTGTTGGTCTCGATTCCGATATATCCCGTAGTAACCTTGGCGCCTTTCATGAGCAGCTCAAGTCCTACAAGTATCTCATCGGCATGTTCCATCATCAGTCGGAAGTCGGCTGTGATATACGGCTCACACTCTACGGCATTGATAATCACGCACTCGGCCTTGGCCGTGGGAGGCGGGGTGAGCTTGATGAAGGTGGGGAAACATGCTCCACCCATGCCTACTACACCTGCGTCCTTGATACGCTTGACAATCTCTTCAGGAGTCAGCTCGGGATGAGACTCTACCGTCTCAAGCTTGTCTGAACGGTCGATGGACTCTTCCCACTCGTCGCCTTCTACATTAATAATAATAACAGGCTTGCGATAGCCTGTTGCGTCGATGGCAGTATCTATCTTGAAGACTGTTCCACTTACTGATGAGAAGATTGGAGCGGAAACGAAACCGCCTGCCTCTGCAATGAGAGTGCCTACCTTTACCTTGTCACCCTTGGCAACTACCGGTTTTGCCGGGGCTCCGATATGCTGGCTCAAAGGGAAGATGGCCTGCTTGGGCAAAGCTGCTACCTTTGTTACGGCTTCGTGGGTGAGCTTATTCTCCTCGGGATGGATTCCTCCTATCCTAAATGTTCTGATATTCATGATTTTGCCTCCTCTCTTTTTGGTGTTTCGGGATTTACAGAGTTCGCGGATTTCTCTGGGGCCTCTGTCTTCGGAGCTGGAGCTGCGGCTTTAGGGGCTACAGGCTCTTTAGGCTTTGGAGCTGGGGGAGGCGTCGGGAAATTGACGTCAAGAATGGCGTGCTTCGGACATACCGTTACACACTTACGGCACAGACGACACTTGTTGAAGTCAATGTAAGCGAGATTGTTCTCTACAGTGATTGCACCGAAAGGACATTCCTTCTCACACTTTCCGCAACCGATACAGCTTACCTGACAGGCCTTCATGGCTACCGGACCCTTGTCCTTGTTGACACAAGAGACAAAGACCCTCCTACCCTTCACGCCTTTCTTGCGAAGCTCGATGATGTGACGAGGACATGCCTTGACACAGGCACCGCAAGAGGTACACTTGTCTTCGTCCACCTCGGGAATTCCGGTCTCGGGATTTACCTTGATGGCATCAAACTGGCAGGCTGCCTCACAGTCACCACAGCCAAGACATCCGAATCCGCAGGCGGTCTCTCCCGCACCACAGGCATTCATGGCTGCACAGGTACGGAGACCTGCATACTCGGCAATGCGAGGACGATGCTCGCAAGTACCATTACATCTCACTACGGCCACCATAGGCTCGGTGTTGGCAATAGCCATTCCAAGCAGATCGGCAACCTTCCCCATGGTGTCTGCACCGCCTACGGGACACATCAGTCCGTCAAGGCTTCCGGCATCGGCTCCCTTTACCAGGGCGTCGGCCATACCGCTACAACCAGGGAATCCACAACCACCGCAGTTAGCACCAGGAAGCAACTCGCCTACCTGAGCAATACGGGGATCCTCATAGACAGCGAACTTCTTGGAGGCGGCAAACAGCACGACAGCGGCTATCAGACCGATGGCTCCCAAGACAATCACTGCAATTAAGATGAAATTCATAAATACTTAATTTGTTTTAGTTTATATTATTTTGTTAATCTTCTATATAGAAGGAAATTTGCCGTTGTATCTTAGCACGAAAAAGCCACAATATGAAGTAGTATGGAATGAGCGAACCAAGTGCTGTCAGGGCTGCGACACCCTCATCAGAGGTTATCTTCAACGCAAAGAACAGAACAATTATCAGCAACAGGAACGGTATACCGAAACCAAGCAACAGTGCTCTGTTGGCAACATCCCTGGAAGCGCAGACCGTCACCTCCTGACCTACTGAGTACCTTGAGGCATCACCACAAACCACATCGACGATCTTAACCTTCGACTCTGAAGCATTACAGTGACCGGCAACCTTGCAGGCTGCACAGGCTGATGCCTGGACGATGCGCACCTTTACACAATCATCCAAGACACTCTCTATAACTCCAGAATGTGATATTTTCTGACTCATCGATTTGTAATGTAGACCTTACAATCTGCAAAGATAATACATATTTATTAAATAACATAGGTTTTTATGGAAAAAATATCTCAAAAAAATCGTAATCGTTTGCGAGCTGTTATTATCGGTATTTGTATCTTTGCATCAAAAAACAGCTCTAAGACATGATTTTCTATTTCACAGGAACTGGCAATACAAGATGGGTTGCTGAGCAAATAGCCGAGGCCATCAACGAGGAACTTTTATATATCCCTGACCTTATTAGGGAAAGGAGATACGAGTTTAGCCCGGCCCCAGGTGAACGTATCGGCTTCTGCTTCCCCACGCATGGTTGGCAACCGCCAAGGATAGTAAGAGAATATGTGAGGAAATTGATATTGAAACCCGATCATTACTGCTGGGCGCTGACTACTTGTGGCGACAATATGGGTGAGGCTATGGCTATATTCAATAGAGAACTATCCACGATAGGTCTTCATGCTTCATCGGTATTCACCTTAGTAATGCCAGAGTCGAATGTATGTTTCCCGTTCCTGCACCTCGACACAAAGGAAAAGGAACAGCAGAAGATAGCTGCTGCAAAAGAGCAAATACCTCACATCATAGAAATCCTGCAGGAAAGGAGGGAGGGCGTTCAGCAACTGGTGAAAGGCGCTATCCCGAAGACTTATAGTTATGTAATAGGTCAGTATTACAACAAGCACCTGATAAATGACGACAAGCTATGGGTTGATGCAGATGCCTGCGTCAAATGTGGACTTTGCAGCAGAATATGCCCTGTCGACGATATTCAGGGTGTCCCCCCAGTGTGGAAGCATAATGGCAACTGCACTAACTGTCTGGCATGCTATCATCATTGTCCCAAGCATGCAATACACTGGGGCAAGATGAAAAGGGGGCAATACGTTTTCAATATACGCGAGGACCGAAGATAGAAGTTCCTATACGGACCATGGTAGAACCGGTCTCTACTGCTATACGATAATCGTCGCTCATGCCCCATGAACGCTCACAGAAGTCTGGATCACTGGCAAAATACTTTTCTTTCACCTCATGGAAGAAATCCAGCGCGGTCTGCATCTCACGACGAATCTGTTCTTTGTCGTCTACAAAGGAGGCCATCATCATCAGACCGCAGATCTTAACATTCTTCAACTCACGCCACTCTGGCCCGTCAAGGAGCTCCCTGCAGGCATCGAGGGTTAGTCCGTATTTTGTCGACTCCTCGGCTATGTGAAGCTCCAGCAGTACTCGTATCACCCTACCCTGTTTCTCTGCCTGGCGATTAATCTCTTTCAATAGCTTAAGTGAGTCAACCGCCTCAATCATAGACACATAAGGAGCGATGTATTTCACCTTGTTAGTCTGCAGATGACCAATAAAATGCCATTCGATGTCCTTAGGAAGTGCCTCGTGCTTCTGACGCAGTTCCTGCTCATGACTTTCACCGAATACTCGCTGTCCCTCGGCATAGGCAGCCTCAATATATTCATTGGGGTGATACTTCGAGATTGCCACAAGGCGTACACCCTGTGGCAATGTGTCGAGTATCTTATGCAACCGACCTTTTACGTCAAACATAATCCTATTATTTATTGTTCGTACTCTGGCTTGTCATCGGCCTGGGCAGTCTTACCGTACTCAAAGACATCCATGAGGGTCGTCTCACTGACTGATGATATCACATAGTCTATCATCGTGCCTCCCATAACCTCTTCTAAGTTCTTAACCGAACCATTGAACGAACCGGCATTGACGAGATAAGTCACTGATGAGCGTTTCTCCTTCTCTGTCTTCTCGTCAATAGTGATGAACTGAAGCTTTGCCTTGTACCACTTGTCGGCCATGTCCTGATCGGCAAAGAAAATCTCCTTATACGAAGCCTTCTTAATGTCTATTACATCAAACTCACCGCTGATATATGATGACATCTCCTCGATGATACGCTCCTCTGCCTCACTGAAACTGAGGGCATCTACTACATAGTTCTCATTTACTCGCTTCTGCATGCCGTCTTCCATCACCTTCTCGTAACGGATCTTGCACTCAAACCATTCTGCTGTTCTTGATCGCATATTTATTTCTTATTTCTTATTATTTGTTTCTTCTTTCTTTACTTGTTCTGTCTTTTCTGCTTTCTGGAAACCATAATTTTTCTCCAAGGCCTTTTTCTTCTTCTCTGTCAACTGCTCTATAATCTCAGAGGCTATGCGTCGGGCAGTCTCATTGCTGATAGAGGAGCTGGAAGCCAGCTCATTCTGTTTTTCTACAAGTTCCTCCATTACCTCCCTGCTCACGGCCATGAAGTTCTTCTCTGAGTTGTTCATACGCTCATTGTTATATATCTTGGAGAGTATGACGTCGGCTGCCTTTGTATACTGCTTGCGGAAGATCTGCTCAGCCTTGGCCTGAAATTCACGGATCTTCTTTTCTCCTACACGGTTGGAGTCGTTTGACAGATAGTCTTGTATGGCATTGGCGATAGTGGCTGAATCGGCATCGGGACCGAGTTCGGTATATGGATTGAAACCTTCGTCTAAAAGACTCTCGTCCAGAGGCTCTTCTACTGGCTTGACAAATTCTATTGGCTCACGATTCGGATGCATGTCGATGAATATGCCTGCAATAATAAGGGCTATGACTATTGCGGAGAGACCAACAATCGACGTCTTCCAGACTTTCCTGTGCGACTTCATTGCGGAATACAAAGCCGCTACCGTGGGATAACGCTTCTCTGGAGACTCGGCCGTGGCCTTCTTAATAACTTGCTTCAGTTCGAAGGGAAGACCGGATGAGGAATAGAGATAGTCAATGAACTTTCCTAAGGAATAGACGTCACTGCGCTCATCTGCCTTTCCCTCTGACATCACCTCTGGAGCAATATATTCCTCAAGACCGTCGTAGATACTGTCCTGAAGCTTTGTAGGAAGGAAGAAAGAACCATGCAACAGCAACCTTACCTCTGAATCACTCTTGCGGGCAAGGATATTGGATGGAGCATAGCAGATATATTGTATACCCTCATTGTTCAACTCGGTCGTGATATCGACAAGTTTGCTTATCGTTGAGTCAATGAAGTCATCCTTGGCCAATATCGAAGGAGTGTCATTAAGCAACTGCTCAAAACTGATGTAGTTGCCAGGCTCTACTGCTACAGCATAAATACCGTCACCTTCATTAGGGGTGAATTGTATCTGACACTTGTTACTGATATGTTTAAGTGCCTCACATTGACGTTGGATGCAACCTGAAAAATAGATACTATCGGTCAGCTCATCATGGAATTCGACAAAGTTGGTGTACTTGTTGTCGATATTGCGCTTGTAAAAGTAGCCATATGGCAGACGGAACTTACCCGTTTTCAGCTTGTCACGACTCTTAATTAATTCCTCGTAGTTCACTTGATCTCTTTTATTTTGCCTGCAAAAGTAAGCAATTTTATTGAAAATGGGAAATGATTGTTTAAAAAATAATACTTCTTTGCTTATTTTTCATTTTTCTTTCTTCATTTTTCATTTTTCTTTGTACCTTTGCACGCAAAATTATAAACTAGGATAAGATGCCAGAGATATCAGTACGCGGTCTGGAGATGCCTGAAAGTCCTATCAGGAAACTTGCACCACTGGCCGCAGCAGCTAAGAAAAAAGGAACAAAGGTATATCACCTTAACATCGGACAGCCTGACCTGCCAACTCCTCAAGTAGGCCTTGACGCGCTGAAGACGATTGATCGTAGTATCCTGGAGTATTCTCCTTCTCAAGGATATCTGAGCTATAGGGAGAAGCTCGTTGAATATTACGCAAAATATGATATCAAGGTCACTGCCGATGATATTATCATTACCAGCGGTGGGTCGGAGGCTGTGCTCTTTGCATTCCTCTCTTGCCTGAACCCTGGTGATGAGATTATTGTCCCAGAACCTGCTTATGCCAACTATATGGCTTTCGCTATCTCTGCAGGAGCTAAGATCCGTACTATAGCTACAACTATCGAGGAAGGGTTCTCACTGCCTAAGGTGGAGAAATTTGAGGAACTTATCAATGAGCGCACAAGAGCAATCATGATATGCAACCCGAACAACCCTACAGGATATCTGTATACGCGTAGGGAAATGAACCAGATTCGCGACCTGGTGAAGAAATACGATTTGTATCTGTTCTCAGATGAAGTGTATCGTGAGTATATCTACACTGGGTCACCTTATATCTCGGCTTGTCATCTTGAGGGTATCGAGCAGAATGTAATACTCATCGACTCGGTCTCCAAGCGATATTCTGAGTGCGGCATTCGCATCGGGGCACTCATCACGAAGAATACTGAGGTCAGAAAGGCGGTGATGAAGTTCTGTCAGGCGCGTCTTTCTCCTCCACTGATTGGACAGATTGTGGCAGAGGCATCTCTCGACACTCCTGAAGAGTATCTGCGTGATGTCTATGATGAATATGTAGAGCGCAGAAAGTGCCTCATCGACGGACTGAACAGGATTCCGGGAGTGTACTCTCCTATCCCAATGGGAGCATTCTATACTGTAGCAAAACTGCCTGTTGACGATGCGGAGAAGTTCTGCAGATGGTGCCTGGCAGAGTTCGAGTATGAGGGCGAGACGGTCATGATGGCTCCTGCTGCAGGATTCTACACCACGCCCGGAGCCGGAATAAATCAGGTGCGTATAGCATACGTATTGAAGAAAAAGGACTTGGAGAGGGCGCTGATTGTTCTGAGAAAGGCGCTTGAGGCTTATCCGGGACGGGTCGACGAAGAATGAATCTCCCGTTTTTCATAGCTAAGAGGATTTATTATGATAAGGGCGACAAACGGAAAGTGAGTCGACCTGCTATCCGTCTTGCCACTGTCGGAGTGGGAATAGGTCTGGCGGTGATGATCGTAACGGTCAGCGTCGTATTGGGATTCCAGCATACCATAAGGGATAAGGTGATTGGCTTCGGAAGTCATATACAGATACAGAACATCATGTCTTTCAGCTCTACCGACAGATATCCTGTATGCATCGACGATAGTATGATGACAGTCCTAGGGAAACTCAAGGGGGTAAAACATGTGGAACGATATGCTATCACGCAGGGAATACTAAAAACCGATGAGGATTTCCTCGGGGTTCTGTTCAAGGGAGTCGGCCCGGAATATGATATGTCTTTCCTCAAGCAGCATCTCGTAGAGGGTGAGATTCCGGTATTTAGCGACTCTGCAGGAACCAACAAGCTCCTTGTATCAAAGATGATAGCCGACAAACTGAAGCTGAAGACCGGTGACCGTATCTATGCTTATTTCATTGACGAGAACGTCAAGACGAGAAGATATACCATCAGCGGGGTATACCAGACTAACATGACCCGCTTCGATCAGACTCTTTGCTTCACTGATCTATATGCGGCTTGCAAGATCAACGGCTGGGAAAAAGGGCTAGTGACTGGGGCGGAGATTCTTGTCAATGACTTCAAAAAACTGCAGATAACTGAGGATGATGCTATTAAGAAGATAAACCGCACTACTGACAAATTCAGCAATTCGTTCGCATCACAGACTATCTATGAGGCTTATCCTCAAGTATTTACTTGGCTCGAGCTGCTCGACATTAATGTGTGGATAATCCTCGTACTCATGATATGCGTAGCGGGATTTACTATGATAAGCGGACTATTGATAATCATTCTCGAACGAACTCAGATGATTGGAGTACTCAAGGCCATTGGAGCCAGAAACAGCACTATAAGGCACACTTTCCTATGGTTTGCTGCTTTTATCATCGGACAGGGACTGATTCTGGGTAACATAATCGGCTTGGGAATAATACTTATACAGAACGCAACGGGCATTATCACTCTCGACGCTCAGACCTATTATGTCAGCGAGGTTCCTATGGAACTCAACATACCGCTCATCTTATTGCTTAATGCTGCGACTCTCATCATCAGCATATTCGTTCTTATCGCTCCGAGTTACCTCATTTCTCATATCCAACCAGCTAAATCTATGCGATATGAGTAAAAAATGTTCTATTTTACCTATTTTATACTAAAAATTGTATAAATCGATATTTTATTGCACATTTTTTTTTGAAATGTGCAGGAAAAGAATTACCTTTGCACAAAATTTTGAAATTTGTGCAATTCTATAATGGATTCTTTTAACAGTTTTAATGCTTATATACAAAGAGCGATTGTCAACAACTGGGATCAAGATGCACTGACTGATTATCAGGGTATTACTCTGCAGTTCCATGATGTGGCAAGGAAAATAGAAAAGCTGCACATTCTATTTGAGAATAGCAATGTAAAGCCTGGAGACAAGATTGCGCTCTGTGGACGTAACTCTGCTCACTGGGCTGTAGCCTTCCTTGCAACTGTGACTTATGGAGCTGTTGCTGTACCTATCCAACATGAGTTCAACGGTGAGCAAATACACAACATCGTCAATCACTCTGACTCTAAACTCCTCTTCATTGGAGACTTCGCAGTAAAGATTATTGAACCGGAGAAGATGCCACATCTTGAGGGTATCATCAATATACCTGACTTCTCTCTTTTGATTTCCAGAAAGGAAGCACTGACTTACGCACGCGAACATCTTAATCTTATGTTCGGCAGCAAGTACCCCATGGCGTTCAGAAGGGAACATGTCGATTATCACATCGATGAGGCTGAGGAGCTGGCACTTATCAACTATACCAGTGGTACCACAGGATTCTCCAAGGGGGTGATGATTCCATATCGCGCACTGTGGAGCAACGTGGAGTTTGTCATGCAACAACTGAAGGGAAAGGTCAAGGCAGGAGACAATATGCTCAGCATCCTACCAATGGCACACACCTACGGAATGACTTTCGAGTTCCTCTTCGGATTTACTCAGGGATGCCACATCTTCTTCCTCAACCGCCTACCTAGTCCGGCCATTATTGCAGAGGCATTCGCTGAAGTGAAGCCTGCAGTAATCATCACAGTTCCATTAGTACTGGAAAAGATTGTGCGCAAACGTATCTTCCCGAAGATAGAGAGCCTGCCAATGAAACTGCTGCTCAATATGCTGGTGGTCAACAAGAAGGTGAAGGAATATATTTGCGGTGAGGTTCATAAAGTGCTGGGAGGTAACCTCTATGAGGTGATTGTGGGGGGAGCTCCTCTCTCAATGGAGATTGAGAAGTTCCTTGTGAACATCGGATTCCCGGTGACTGTAGGATATGGCACAACGGAATGTGCACCGCTTATCACATTCAGCGACTATAAGGACTTCAAGCCTCGCTCGTGCGGCACGCCTGTTGACCGCATGGAAGTGAAAATCGACAGTCGTAACCCGCAGTTTGACGCTGGGGAAATCCTCACAAGAGGAACAAACCTCATGCTGGGATACTACAAGAACGAAGAAGCCACTAATCAGGTGATTGACAAGGACGGATGGTACCACACTGGCGACCTGGGAACGATGGATGCCAGCCAACATGTCTACATTCGCGGGCGACTGAAGCACATGCTACTCGGTAGCAATGGACAGAATGTCTATCCTGAAGAGATTGAAGACAAACTCAACTCGATGCCAATGGTAACAGAGAGTATAGTGATACAAAGGGGCGACAAACTCGTAGCACTGGTGCACTCTGAGAATGACGAGATGATAAACTTCTCGCAAGAAGAGTTGCAGAATATCATGGAAGAGAACCGTAACAACCTAAACAAACAGCTCCCGGCATTCAGTCGGATCTCTGCAATCGAACTCCATGAGAAGGAATTTGCCAAGACTCCGAAAAAGAGCATTAAACGATACTTATACAACTAAGATATGAAACAAGACATTAACAAAGCCTATATCCCAAGCAAGGACATACCCAGTTTCAATGCGATGATACAGAAGAGTATTCTCGACAACTGGGACAGGGATGCACTGACTGACTTCAAGGGTCAGACACTGCAATACCATGATGTGGCAAGAAAAATCGAGAAACTACACATCCTGTTCGAGAACAGCGGTGTTACCAAGGGTGACAAGATTGCTCTATGTGGAAGAAACTCAAGCCAATGGGCTGTGGCGTTCCTCGCTACTCTCACTTATGGTGCCATAGCAGTTCCTATACTGCATGAGTTTAATGCAGAACAGATTCATAACATCGTAAATCACTCCGAGGCTAAGCTCCTGTTTGTTGGCGACCATGTGGCTACGATTATTGACCCGCAAGCAATGCCACAACTCGAGGGTATCATCAACAACCCCGACTACTCGCTGATGATTAGCCGCACAGACAAGCTTACCTATGCAAGGGAACATCTTAACGAGCTCTATGGAAAGAAGTTCCCGAAGTATTTCAGAAAGGAACATGTCAATTACTACAAGGAAGAAAGCCCTGACGAACTAGCTCTTATCAACTATACCAGCGGTACTACAGGATTCTCCAAGGGAGTGATGATTCCCTACCGTGCTATATGGTCGAATGCAGACTTTGCAAAACATGTGCTGGGACATATCATCAAGCCAGGCGACAAGGTGATATCAATGTTGCCGATGGCACACATGTATGGCATGGCATTTGAGTTCATTTATGAGTTCATCGTCGGATGCCATGTGTATTATCTCAGCCGGGTACCATCACCAGCCATCATTGCTCAGGCACTACAGGAAGTGAAGCCGATCATCGTCATCGCTGTACCGCTCATCATAGAGAAGATTATAAGGAAGAAGGTGTTCCCGAAGGTGCAGAACAACCGCATGCGACTGCTTCTGCAGATGCCGGTCATCTCGAAGAAGGTAAAGGAGATGATATGCCAGGAGGTTCTGAAGGCTTTCGGAGGAAACATGTACGAGGTTATCATCGGAGGCGCTGCTCTCAACCAGGAGGTGGAACAGTTCCTGAAGAAAATCGAGTTCCCGTATACCGTCGGATATGGGGCTACGGAGTGTGCACCTATCATCGGATATGAGGACTGGCACAGATTCGCTATCGGTTCTTGCGGAAAGGCGGCCTACCACATGGATGTGGAGATTGACTCTCCCGACCCGCGTAATATTCCTGGAGAGATACTTACACGAGGACTCAATGTCATGCTCGGATACTTCAAGAATCCTGAGGCTACGGCTGAGACGATTGACAAGGATGGATGGTATCACACTGGTGACCTGGGAACAATGGACGACGAAGGGAATATCTATATCAACGGTCGCTCGAAGAACATGCTCCTAGGTCCTAACGGACAGAATATCTATCCGGAGGAAATAGAAGATAAGCTTAACTCCATGACACTCGTGGTGGAGAGCATCGTGGTGCAGAGAGACACTAAACTCGTGGCTATCGTTTATCCTGACTATGATGAGGCGAAGAATCTCAACTTTACCGAGGATGACATACACAATGTGATGGAGCAGAATCGCAACGGACTAAATAATATCATTCCTGCTTACGAGAAGATTTCCGAGATTGAAATACGTAAAGAGGAATTTGAAAAGACTCCAAAGCGTTCTATCAAAAGATATCTCTATAAATAAATAATAAGGTATAAAAAAGCCTCCCTTGCTGAGGGAGGCTTTTTTTACTCGTATTCATAATAGTACCAGTAAGTTCCACGGTACTTTTCTTCCACTTTTCCTTTCCGCTCCGTCGGGTCAGGATATTTGCTCTCCAACTCATGAAGATTGTCCCAGTCTTCATCCATCACACTGTTGTGATATACCATTATCGGATTGGAACGCTTATGGGTATAGAGGGTCAGCGCTTCTCGGTAATGCAGTGGCAGCCCGTCCATATTCAGAGTGTCATTCTCTGAGTACAGCACCTTGAGCTTAGTGGCAAACTCGTCAAGACGCTTGTCTAAAAGAAGACCGCAAAGCTCATAGTCGGCTATCTTCTTGTCAACGGTGCTGTCGCGCCTCTGCATGAGCTCAAGATATCTTGATATCGTCATGTCTCCCTTAGGCTTTGCCCCCAAAGATTTGTAGAGGCTGTCGGTAGGATACATGGCAAATCGTGACTTACCACCTATAGGAAGTATCATGTCGCTCTTGCCTGGTGTTGGATAGTTGAAGAGTTTTTCTCCTAACTCGCCTTGCATGACTAATGCATACATCCGTATCATCTGTAGGTTATCATCACTCTCCAGTGAACGCTTTCCCGGCTCCAGAGCTCCGGCATAGTCGCCCCTAAGAAGACAACTCTCTGCCCTCGAACGATAATGGAACACGGCATTGGTATTACTGAAGCTAACGGTTCCTATAATCTGGATAGCAAGAAGAAGGAGACTTACCCACATCGGTGTGGAGAAAAGGCCGACCGACTCATTCTTGGGCTCTACATCTTGAAGCTGCTTTGCCAACAGTGAAAGTCCGAGCCATACAATGATTACCAATGGAAACACCCAGTACCAGGCTCCAATGGAATGATGAAGATCGATGTCACTGTTTATGTCTGTCAGGAAACCGAGGATGAGCATCGATGGCACATAAGTGAGCGCATGATAACGCTTGTACAGGCGAAAGAACGAATTGATTACCAGCTGCAGTATCTGAAGCACCACCGTGATGACGATAGCACTAATGAGTGGTTTATAACTTGTCAGGCCATTACTCAGCACATGCTGGGCCACAGCAAGAATGTCAGCCTGAAAGAAATAAAGGAAACAGAAAGAGAAAAGACAAAAAACAATAGCACACATCAATCGGATGATGATGGTGCTACTGTTTTCGCCTGGATGATTGTATTGCATCTTAGTTCTTCTTCAATACTACTGCTGAACGGGCTGGTATATACAGCTTCAGCCATTCTTTCTTGTCGTTGACGTACATAGGATCGTAGTTCGTCGTATGGGTCATGCTGTCATCGGCAAAGCCGTTGCCTCCGAAGTCCTTGGAATCGGTGTTCAGCACAACATCGTACGAACCAGTTGGAACAAGGAATCCATAGTCTGTATAACTTCTCGTTGGAGAGAAGTTGAATACGAATACCAGGTCTCCTCTCATAAAGCAGAGCACCTGGTCTCCGTCATTATGCCATATCTCCGTCACTGGGGTGTCCTGGAAGTTCCTGACGCTCTTTATTACTTTCAGCATCTCGCGGTCGAAGTCGCCAAGCCAGTGGTAGCACAGGTCCTTGTTGTCTACTAGATTCCACTGCCTGCGGGCATACTTGTAGCTCCAGCCGTTTCCTTCACGTGGGAAGTCTATCCACTCGGGATGACCGAACTCATTACCCATGAAGTTCAGGTAGCCTCCGTTGATGGCTGCGGCTGTGACCAGGCGTATCATCTTATGAAGGGCGATTCCGCGCTGGGCGATGTCGTTTACATCCTTCTTTGCGAAATGCCAGTACATATCGGCATCGATAAGACGGAAGATGATGGTCTTGTCGCCTACAAGGGCCTGGTCGTGGCTCTCGCAGTAAGAGATGGTCTTCTCGTCAGGACGACGGTTCTTTACCTCCCAGAAGATGGAGCATACGTTGATGTCTTCATCACGAACTTCCTTGATAGTCTTGATCCAGTAGTCGGGGATGTTCATGGCCATACGATAGTCGAATCCATAACCGCCATCCTCAAACTTAGCGGCAAGACCGGGCATGCCTGATACTTCCTCGGCAATAGTGATGGCATTTGGATTGACCTCATGGATCAGCTTGTTGGCGAGGGTAAGATAGCAGATGGCATTATCGTCCTCGTGACCGTTGAAGTAGTCACCATAGCCTCCAAAGGCTTCTCCAAGTCCGTGAGAGTAGTAGAGCATCGATGTCACTCCGTCAAAACGGAATCCGTCGAACTTGTACTCATCAAGCCAGTACTTACAGTTGGAGAGAAGGAAGTGGAGCACTTCGTCCTTGCCATAGTCGAAGCAGAGGGAGTCCCATGCCGGATGCTCATGACGGTCGCCAGGATAGAAGAACTGATTGGGATCACCACAGAGGTTACCAAGACCCTCGACCTCGTTCTTTACGGCATGTGAGTGAACGATATCCATAATCACTGCTATACCGTTCTTGTGGGCGGTGTCGATAAGTTCTTTCAGTTCTTCAGGTGTCCCGAAGCGTGAACTTGGTGCGAAGAAGCTGGATACATGATAACCGAAGGAGCCATAGTATGGGTGCTCCTGAATGGCCATCACCTGGATACAGTTGTAGCCATCCTTGATGACGCGAGGCAGAACATTGTCCTTGAACTCTGTATAGGTACCGACCTTCTCGGCATCCTGACTCATACCCACGTGGCACTCATATATGAGAAGGGGATTCTTATTGGGCTTGAAGTTCTTCTTCTTGAATTCGTATGGATGCTCGGGATTCCATACCTGAGCTGAGAATATCTTCGTGTTGTCGTCTTGTACTACCCTGCGGCACCAGGCGGGGATACGCTCGCCTTCTCCACCGTTCCACTTTACTTTCATTTTGTATAGCTGACCGTGCTTGAGGGCTTTCTCAGAGAGTTTCAACTCCCAGTTGCCGGTGCCTTCGATACGCTTGCAACGGTACTTCTCGTCTTCCTGCCAGTTGTTGAAGTCACCGATCAGGTAGATGTCTGTGGCATTGGGAGCCCACTCACGGAACACCCATCCCTTGGCAAGCTTGTGAAGACCGAAATAGAGATGTCCGGTAGCAAAGTCCGAAAGGGTCTTCTTGCCGTTCTGCGTCAACTGGCTCATCTTCCACAGCACATGGTCATGACGACCACGGATGGCTCCCTCAAAGGGCTCAAGCCAAGAGTCATTGCGAACAAGTCCGATATGCTCTGGCTCTGATGGTTCAACGACTTTCTTTGATGCTGCTTTCTTTGTAGCAGCCTTCTTTGCCGGTGATTTCTTCTCTGCTGGCTTCTTGCTGACGGCCTTCTTTGCCGTCGTTTCTTTCTTTGTTGCCATATTACTGATTATTTAAATCTTCACTTTAAATATTGCCTTCTTGATCTCTGCCTCGTCTGAGATACAGGGAGCATGACCGTCCTGAGGGAAGAAGATGGCCATCTGACCCGGCTCTGCCTTAAAGTAGGTCTGAGCCTTGGTGTCACCGTACTTCGTGATGTCCTTTTCGGCATTGTATTCGAAGTGAGGAAGGTCACACAAAGGAGTGTAGCCGAAGGTCTCTGCTCCGGAGAGTGGTATCTGGATGTCGATCATCTCTATATGTGTCTCAAGGACAGCTGCATCGGCTGGCCTGCCCTTGGCTACGGTAAGGTTTAGGAACAGGTCCTTGTCCTTGATTGGATACTTGCCAGCCTCCATTGTATTGAGGTCATGGCTCTTGAGGTACTCCACCACGTCTGCAAAGAGTGGATTCAGAGATACATACTTGCTTAGGTTGTCAATTGTGTCAATTATCATACGTCACTATTTTTTGGATTTGTATTTAGTCTAACTGGCGGTGACCGCGAATGTAGGTCCCACTGGCAACGACCTTACCGTTACGGTCTTTCTCAACGAACTTGCCCTCGCGAAGGTCGTCACGGTAGGAGCCTTCAAAGCGGTTGCCGTCCTTGTCTTCTTCGATGGCTGCACCGTTACGCTTGCCGTTCTTGAAGGTGCCCTTGAACTTGGAACCGTCAGCATAGTGGGCTATTCCCTCACCCTCGATCTTTCCGTTCTTGAACATGCCTTCGAAGGTGTCTCCGGCCTTGGTAGTCAACTTCCCCTTTCCATTTGGTTTGTCCGACTTCCATGATCCTACGTATTGGTCACCATTGCTCCACACCATGGTGCCATGACCTTGCTTGTCGCCTTCAAAAAACTGACCGGTATATTTGTCGCCATTGGCATACTTTGAAATCCCCTGGCCGGTACGTTCTCCGTCAAGATACTCTCCTTCGTACACGTCACCGTTTTGGAACTTGTAGATTCCACGCCCGTTCTGCACATCATTACGCCAGGGACCGATATACACGTCACCGTCTGCATAGCGGAAAGTACCCTTGCCCGAACGCATGTTGTTGGCCCACTGACCTTCGTACGAGGATCCGTCTCCCCAGTCAAAGAAACCGCTGCCATGCTTCTGGTCGTCTTTCCACTCACCCTTGTAATAGGCACCGTTGGAGAAGGTGTAGGTACCTTTTCCCGAACGCTTGTCCATCTTCCAGTCACCGTCGTACTTGTCTCCGTTGAAATAGTACATCACTCCATGACCATGCTGATAGTCACGGAACCACAGACCATCATAGCGGTTATTGTTGGCGAAGTAGTATACACCTCTGCCGTGCTGCTGGTCCTGGAACCACTCGCCTTCATATCGCTCACCGTCGAAGAAGGTGTAGATACCGTAGCCCTGACGCTTTCCGCGTTCATACTGCCCTTCGTAGGTGTTGCCATTCTTGTAGACGGTACGGCCCTTCCCGTGAGCCTTACCAAGGAAGAGTTCTCCTTGATATTGACCTCCATCTTTAGTGGTGGTGGAACCAAGGGTGATCTTTTGACCGAATACTGTCTGAGACAGAATAAGGGCATATATTATAATTGTATATCGTCGTATAAACATTTATTCTACTTTGAAATTTTGCGCAAATTTACAAAAAAAATACGAATCGAGCAAAATATCAAAGACATTATTACACAACTATTGCGATTTTTACAATTTTTTTCATTACCTTTGCAGCCGTTATGAAATTTATGGCGATTATACCAGCCCGATACGCTTCTACAAGATTTCCGGGCAAACCTCTGGCAGTGCTGGGTGGAAAGACTGTCATTCAGAGAGTGTACGAACAGGTCAGCAGCATACTGGACGAGGTCTATGTCGCTACTGACGATAAACGGATTTACGACTGCGTCACTGCTTTTGGAGGAAGGGCAGTGATGACTCGTGAGGATCATAAGAGCGGAACAGACAGAATAGAAGAGGCTGTCGAGAAGATTGGCTCTGAGGCTGACGTGATTATCAATGTACAGGGGGACGAACCGTTCATACAACCGTCACAAATATCCACTTTAATGGATCTGTTTGATAATCCTGATACTCAGATAGGTACACTCGGAAAGCTCTTCGAGAATATTGACGCCGCAGACAATCCGAACTCTCCCAAGATCGTCACCGACTGCCGGGGATTCGCACTGTATTTCAGCCGGAGCGTTATTCCTTTCATCAGGGGCAAGGAGCATAAGGACTGGTTTGGGCAATTTCCTTTCCTAAAGCATCTCGGTATCTATGCATATAGGAAAGACGTACTCAGGGAGATTACTCGCCTGCCACAGAGCTCTCTGGAGAAGGCGGAGAGCCTCGAACAACTGCGATGGCTGCAGAATGGATACAGAATACGTGTAGGACTGACTGATGTGGAGACGGTGGGGATTGACACACCAGAGGACCTACAGAGGGCTGAACTTTTCTTGAATAACAAACAGATATTATAAATGATGAGAGTGTGTTTTACCATTTTCGCTATCGCTATGATGCTCAATGCTCAGGCGCAGCCTGCCAGTAAGACTGTGAAGATAAAGGTTGTAGAGACAAGTGATGTACATGGGCATTTCTTCCCATGGGACTTCATGGAAGGGAGACCTATTAAAGGCTCGCTAACAAGGGCTAACTCGTATATAAAGAGACAACGGGAGAAGTATGGCGACCATCTGCTGCTCATTGACAACGGAGACATTCTTCAGGGACAGCCGTGTGTCTATTGGTCCAACTATGTGATGCCTGAGGATGAGAACCTCGCGGCTTCAGTCATCAACTATATGGGATACGATGCGGAGACTGTAGGCAACCACGATGTGGAACCTGGTCACAAGGTTTATGACAAGTGGATACGTGAGGTGAGATGCCCCATGCTCGGGGCCAATATCGTAAAAGAGGGCAAGAAATACAGTGAGGCACACCCTAATAGCATCTATGATGGACTCAAGCCATACTCTGTACATTATATCGACGGGGTAAAGATATGTATCATCGGAATGCTTACTCCAGCAATCCCCAACTGGCTGAACAAGTCTATATGGAAGGGCATGGAGTTCGAGGAAATGACTCAATGCGCAAAGAAATGGGTGAAATATATCAAGGACTACGAACGACCAGACCTCATATTCGGACTTTTCCACTCTGGCCTGAACGAAGGCATCAAGACAAAGGAATATGAAGAGAACGGCACCGAGTCTGTTGCTCGTGAAGTGCCGGGATTCGACGTCATCTTCTTCGGGCATGACCATCAGGTGCATAATGAATGGATTACGAACAAGGAGGGTAACAAGGTGCTATGCATCGACCCGAGCTGCTATGTCAGCAATGTCGCTGTGGCGGATATAGAACTGACTTACAAGAACGGACATCTTATAAATAATAAGGATATCAAGGGTGAAATAGTCAGTGTACTCGACGAGGAGATAGACCAGCAGATGATTAGCCATTTCCAGTCGAAGATCGACGACGTGAAGGAGTATGTGAACAGGCGAATCGGACGGTTCGAGAATCCGGTGTACTCGCGCGAAGGGTTCTTCGGCAATTCGGCTTTCACCGATCTTATACATAACCTGCAGATGAAAATCTCCGGAGCGGAGATTTCGTTCAACGCGCCTCTGTCGTTCAACAGTGTCATCAGCGCTGGCGACGTCACTCAGGCTGATATGTTCAAACTCTACAGATTCGAGAACCTGATGTTCGTTCTGAGGATGACGGGTGAGGAGATCAGAAAGCACCTGGAGTACTCATACGACATGTGGACTAACACGATGACGTCTCCTGAGGATCATGCTCTCAGACTCAACGAATATACCAGGGGCGACCAGCAGCGTACGGGATTCCAGTATTATACCTTCAACTTCGACTCGGCTTGCGGAATTGACTATGAGGTAGACCTCACAAAACCGGACGGACAGAAAGTGAGGATTCTCAGGATGTCTAATGGACAGCCGTTCGACGAGCACCGATGGTATAAGGTGGTGATGAATAGCTACCGCGCCAATGGAGGTGGAGAACTACTCACGCTGGGGGCAGGCATACCGAAAGACTCGCTCGAGAGCAGGGTGATATGGAATACCGACATGGACCAGAGGCATTATCTCACTGAAGAGATACGGCGCCAGGGGACTGTCAACCCGCAGCCTAACAGCAACTGGAAGTTCGTGCCAGAAGAATGGGCAAAGCCGGCTCTCGAGAGAGACAGGATACTATTGTTCGGGAAATAAGCTTCTTTCACTCATGACAAGGAAATACTTTTTCGTTTTCTGCAAAGAGGACATATTGTTGGAGAGAACTGCTGAAGGGGGATATACCATACCATGTGACGTGGTTCCTCCCACTGAGGTTAAGCCCTGGACTCATGTGATGAATATCACACCGATGGACGATGGCACGGAGGTAAAGACTTACCGTATCGACTCTCCCGTGACCGATTCTGAGAGATACGAGATGTGCGGACTGCGACAGTCTTACTTCAGACTGCAGGAACCATTGTACCTCAAGGCAGGCAAGTGCCAGGAACTGCTCTATTGGGACTCTAACACCAAGTACTGTGGTGTCTGCGGTGCTCCGATGAGGATGGATACCGACATCTCAAAGAAATGCACAGAATGCGGGAAGGAGGTATGGCCACAACTCGCAACGGCCGTCATCGTTCTCATCCACAAGGGGGATGAGGTGCTGCTGGTAAGGGCAAAGAACTTCAAGCGCGACTATTACGGTCTCGTGGCGGGATTCGTGGAGACGGGTGAGACACTCGAAGAGGCGGTGGCAAGGGAAACTCTCGAAGAGACGGGCATCACCATCACCAACATACGCTATTTCGCCTCGCAGCCTTGGCCCTATCCCTGTGGCCTGATGGTGGGATTCACGGCCGACTATGTATCCGGAGACATTCACCTGCAGCAGTCTGAGATAGCAAAAGGAGGCTGGTTCAGGAAAACCAACCTCCCTAATATCCCGGAAAAACTGTCTATTGCCAGAAGACTTATCGATTCCTGGCTGGAAGAATAGCAATCACTTTCCTATGCAGCGGTACTCGAAGCCATTCTCTTCGAGCTCCTCTGCATCGAAGATGTTACGGCCGTCGATCACAAGCTTGCGCTTCATGGCCTTGCCGATGACTCCCCACCCTGGCAGACGGAACTCCTTCCACTCGGTAAGAAGGAGAAGGGCATCTGCGTCTAATACTACGTCATACATGTCACGACAGTAGGTCACGGTGTCACCGATACGACGCTTACACTCCTCCATAGCTATCGGATCGTAAACTCGTACTTTACAGCCTGCGGCCAGGAGCTTATCGATCATTACCAGAGCGGTTGACTCACGCATATCGTCAGTCTCGGGCTTGAACGACAGACCCCACATGGCGATGGTCTTACCCTTGAGGGCTTCCTCACTGCCAAAGGCCTTCACCAGCTTCTCATACAGGACGCTCTTCTGCTTCTCATTCACTCGCTCTACGGCTTTCAGCACCTCCATTGAGTAACCGTTCTGGTCGGCTGTCTTTATCAGTGCCTTCACGTCCTTGGGGAAACAGCTACCGCCATATCCGCAACCTGCATATAGGAACTTTCTTCCGATACGCGTGTCGGAACCGATTCCTGCACGGACCATGTTAACGTCTGCCCCTACCCTCTCACAGAGGTTGGCGATGTCGTTCATGAAGGAGATACGGGTGGCAAGCATGGAGTTGGCTGCATATTTCGTCATCTCTGCTGAAGGGATGTCCATGAAGATTACACGGAAGTTATTGATCAGGAATGGCTTATACAACTTGGTGAGCACTTTCTTGGCATGCTCGCTCTCAACACCTACTACTACGCGGTCGGGCGACATGAAGTCCTTGATGGCATTTCCCTCTTTCAGGAACTCCGGATTAGAGGCAACGTCAAATTCGATATCAACGCCGCGCTTGGCCAGCTCATCCTCGATGGTCTTACGCACCTTCTTGGCAGTTCCCACAGGCACGGTCGATTTCGTTACTACCACAACATACTTGTTCAGATTCTCACCTATGGTCTTAGCCACCTGGAGCACATACTTCAGGTCTGCACTTCCGTCCTCGTCAGGAGGAGTACCTACGGCAGAGAATACAATCTCGACATCGTCGAGAATCGATGCCAAGTCGGTAGTAAATTTCAGTCGGCCTGCTGCAACATTTTTCTTCACCAACTCGTCGAGGCCGGGCTCATAGATGGGAATCTCTCCATTTTTCAGACGTTCAACCTTTTTCTCGTCGACGTCAACACATGTTACGTTAGCACCGGTATCGGCAAAACAAGTTCCCGACACCAATCCAACATAACCAGTTCCTACAATTGCGATATTCATACCTAATTATATTATTGATAATAAATATTGATAATAAATACAAACTACAAATCTATCTGTCGAATTGCCTTCATTCAAACACTTCGGCATCTTTCAGCAGTGACTGTCTCAAGTCCTTCTCACTTGTCACGACCTGACTTGCGTCGATAGGCCAGACGATGCCCAAGTCAGGATCGTCCCATCTTATTCCCGCCTCTGCCTGAGGAGCGTAAGGATTGTCCACCTTATAAGTAAATATAGCCTCGTCGCTAAGCACCAGGAATCCGTGGGCAAACCCTCTTGGTATAAAAAACTGTCTCTTATTGTCCTCGCTCAGTTCCACCATCACATGCTTACCGAACGTGGCACTACTCTTACGCAGATCCACAGCAACGTCTACCACCCTGCCCTTTATCACCCTTACAAGCTTAGCCTGCGAAAGTTCGCCTCTCTGGTAGTGAAGACCTCGCAGGACACCGAAAGTAGACTTCGACTCATTATCCTGAATGAAGTCCACCCTACCTATGTGCCTATTAAACTCCTCCTGCTTCCATGCCTCCATAAAATACCCTCTGGCATCGGAGAATACACGTGGTTCTATTACATAGACACCCTCTATTTCTGTCTTCAAATATTCCATAGCTTCATTTTTTGCCTGCAAAGATACATCAAAAAAATGACATTGCCGAAATTTTTAGCTATCTTTTATTTGCTTATATCAGAAAAAAGCATTAATTTTGCACTCGTGATTGAAATAAGCAGACATATCGAGATTCTTTTGCTGAGCAATGACTGTGTCATAGTGCCCGGTCTGGGAGGTTTTATGGCCCATCATGTGCAGGCGCATTTCGAAGAGGAAGAGAACAGCTTCCTCCCTCCATTGCGCACTCTCGGGTTCAACCCCCAGCTGAAGATGAACGACTCTCTGCTGGTGCAGTCATACATCGAGGCTTACGACATCAGCTACCCAGAGGCACTGAAGCGTATTGAGGACGAGGTAAGCGAACTGACGCAGCATATTCACGACGAAGGCGAGTATGAGCTGACAGGCATCGGCACCCTCTCAATGAACAGTGATGGCAACTATGTCTTCACCCCTTGTGAGGCAGGCATACTCACACCGTCGCTCTATGCCCTCTCGTCTTTCGAGTTCCCCAGACTGGTAAAGAAGACGCCTGCCGAGCTGCTGGCTGTCAGCACTCCCCAACAGCCCCAGATACCCGAAGAGACTGCAGTCATCACGGAGAAACCAGCCGAGGATGAGGAACCGACAGTGACCGGCTCTCCTGAGACAGAGGAGGCATCCGAGCCGGAATCCGAGGCTGACACCGATCCCGACGACAGCGATACCCTCGTAATAAAGATGTCATGGATACGTAATGCCGTTGCCGTAGCTGCGGCGGTACTTATGTTCGTTCTCATGACCACTCCTGTCAGCAACAGCCAGTCAAACATGGCTTATTCGAGTCTGGGATCTACGGTCATCTTCGACACCACAAAGAAGATCGTATCGCCAAAGGTCGTGGTTCCTGACAACAAGCCCGACACCGTCATTGCCAAGACCGATACCACCGCCTCCAAGACCGCTACCGACATAGCCACTCCAAAGGCGGATGCAGAGCAGAAGGCGAAGAGCGCAGTGACAAAGGAGGTTACGGGCTTCTGTCTCGTTCTGGCGAGCTATGTCTCTATGAAGAATGCAGAGGCTTTCGTGGAAAGGCTGCACAAGGAGGGATTCAATGAGGCTGAGATTTACGTAAGAAACAAGGTGACTCGTGTCGTATACGGTAATTTCCACACTATTAACGATGCCTACAACAGACTGAACGAACTCCATTCCAACAAGGATTTTGAAGAGGCGTGGGTACTCAAAACCACTGACAGAGGATAATAATGAAACGAGTACGTTGTCCAAAATGCGATCAGTACATCACTTTCGATGAGACCCAGTACCAGGCTGGCCAGTCTCTCGTGTTCAAATGCCCTGAGTGCGGCAAGGAGTTCGGTATCCGTATCGGTGTAAGCAAGCTCAAGGAGCGCCAGAAGGATGAGAACCCCGACGAACTGGCCAACGAGGAGGGATGCGGCTCTATTGTCATCATAGAGAACGTGTTCCACTACAAGCAGGTCATACCCCTGAGGATGGGAGATAACGTCATCGGCAGATACCAGAAAGGCAATCCTGCCAACTGCACCTTCGAGACTGTCGACCCGAGTGTTGACCTCAACCACTGCACAATCAACGTCTCGCGCGATAAGAGAGGCAACCTCCGCTATACGCTGAAGGACAACAACAGCAATACCGGCACCTTCGTCGACAATGTGGAGCTCTCGCCCAAGGAGAGGCGCATCATCGACGACGGGACCCTCTTCACTCTTGGAGCCACAAGCATCATACTGCGCTCCGCAGACAATGAAGACGAATAAGATACAAAAACATAAATCAGATGGATACAACAGCTATTCTGCTTCTGCACTGTCCCGACCAGCAGGGAATCATCTCAGAAGTGACTAAGTTTATTACTGACAACAAGGGGAATATCGTCTATCTCGACCAGTACGTCGATAAGATAGAGGGTATGTTCTTCATGAGAATAGAATGGGAACTTGAAGGCTTCCTCATTCCTCGCGACAAGCTTTACGACTACCTCACCACTCTCTATGCCCAGCGCTATCAGATGAAGTTCAGCCTCTACTACAGCGACAAGCGGCCACGCATGGCCATCTTCGTATCAAAGATGAGCCACTGCCTCTACGACCTGCTGGCACGATGGAAGGCCGGGGAGTTCAACTGCGACATCCCATGCATTGTGTCCAACCACGAGGACCTGCGCTACGTCGCAGAACAGTTCGGCATCCCCTACTACGTCTGGAGCATCAAGAA
>DGTJ01000002.1:30864-33948 GCA_002393725.1 Prevotella sp. UBA4339
TGCAGATCATCAGCGACGAGATGATAGCCGAGTACCCTCACCATATCATTAATATCCACCACTCGTTCCTGCCAGCCTTCATCGGAGCCAAGCCCTATCATCAGGCCTACGAGCGAGGCGTGAAGATCATCGGGGCAACATCCCACTATGTCACTGCCGAGCTCGACGCAGGGCCGATCATCGAGCAGGATGTCACCCGCATCACCCATAAGGACACCCCCGAGAGCCTCGTACTCAAGGGCAAGGACCTTGAGAAGATAGTACTCTCTCACGCTGTATCAAAGCACATACAGCGCAAGATTCTCACATATAAGAACAAGACCATCATCTTCAGCTAAACAAACAGATGAACGTAGCTATCGTAAAATACAATGCAGGAAACATTTACTCTGTTGTGAATGCCCTCAAGCGACTTGGCATCGAGCCGGTGCTTACCGACGATCCGGAACAGCTGCGCCGGGCCGACCGCGTGCTCTTCCCCGGACAGGGTGAGGCCAAGGGCACAATGGAATATCTCAAGGCTCACAGGCTCGACGAGGTGATACGCGACCTGAAGCAGCCGGTCTTCGGCATCTGCGTAGGTCAGCAGCTGCTATGCAGGCACTCTGAGGAAGGCGACGTCGACTGCATAGGCATCTTCGACGTGCCCGTACTGCGCTTCTCGCCAGAGCGGCACGAGGACAAGGTGCCATGCATGGGATGGAATGAGCTCCGCGACCTCAAGTCGCCACTCTACGACGGTCTCACCGCCCAGCAGCCATACGTCTACTTCGTCCACAGCTATTACGTGCCGCTGTGCCAGCATACGATAGCCACTGCCGACTATATCCTCCCCTACTCTGCATCACTCCACAAGGACAACTTCTACGCCTGCCAGTTCCACCCCGAGAAGAGCGGTCAGGCAGGCGAACAGATACTGAAAAACTTCCTCGAATTATGATAGAACTCGTACCAGCTATTGACATTATCGACGGTCAGTGCGTGCGTCTGACCAAGGGCGACTACGCCCAGAAGACGGTCTACAGCGCCTCTCCGGCAGCTGTCGCCAAGGAGTTTGAGGCTCTTGGCTTCAAGCGGCTCCATGTGGTCGACCTCGACGGAGCCAGGTCTAAGCATATCGTCAACGATGCCGTGCTGAAAGCCATCACCACGGAGACGAGTCTCATCGTAGACTTCGGTGGAGGCATCAAGACCGACGAGGATATCGAGAAGGCCTTTGCCTCCGGTGCTGCTATGGTCACCGTAGGCTCAATCGCAGTCACCCGTCCCGACCTCTTCATCGGATGGCTGTCGAGATACGGTGCCGAGAGGATGATTCTCGGGGCCGACGTGCGGCAAGGCAAGATCAGCATCAACGGCTGGAAGGAGGACTCTACAGAAGATCTCCTGCCCTTCCTGAGCAGATATATCGATGCCGGAGTGAGAAACGTCCTCTGCACCGAAATCTCCAAAGACGGTACACTTGCAGGGCCCGCACTCCAGCTCTACCGGACAGTCATCGACGCCTATCCCGGGCTGCACCTGATAGCCTCAGGAGGAGTCTCCTCCATCGACGACATCAGAGCCCTCGACGAAGCAGGCATCCCCTCAGTGGTCTTTGGAAAAGCCATCTACGAAGGTCGTATAAACTTAAAAGAATTATCATGTCTCTCGCAAAAAGAATAATCCCCTGTCTCGATGTAAAAGACGGTGAGACTGTCAAGGGTACCAATTTCGTCAACCTGCGTTCTGCCGGCGACCCCGTTGCATTGGGCAAGGCATATAGCCAGCAGGGAGCCGACGAGCTGGTCTTCCTCGACATCACAGCCTCCTTTGAGGGGCGCAAGACGTTCACCGACATGGTCACCCGTGTAGCCCGTGAGATCAATATCCCCTTCACTGTCGGCGGAGGCATCAACGAGCTATCAGATGTCGAGCGTCTCCTTTTTGCCGGAGCCGACAAGGTGAGCATCAACTCTGCCGCCATCCGCCGTCCGGAGCTTATCAATGAGATCACCAGCCGTTTCGGATCTCAGGTATGCGTCGTAGCCATCGATGCGCGTCTCGACGCCGACGGCTGGCACTGTTATCTCAAGGGAGGGCGTGAGCGCACCAGCCGGGGACTCTTCGAGTGGGCACACGAGGCACAGGAGCGCGGAGCGGGAGAGATACTCTTCACCTCGATGAATCACGACGGAGTAAAGGAAGGCTATGCCAACGAAGCCCTCCGCGAGCTGTCCGACCGTCTGTCCATCCCCATCATAGCCAGCGGTGGAGCAGGCTGCATGGAGCATTTCCGCGACACCTTCCTTCTCGGCCATTCTGACGCAGCCCTTGCAGCATCAGTATTCCATTTCGGCGAGATACCCATCCCCGCCCTCAAGCGTTACCTGCGCACCTCCGGCATCAACGTCCGCCTATAGGCCGCAGTCTATACAACTATAACAACAATGAGGGAGCATCCAGACAGACGCTCCCTCATTTCGTTTTCACTTCACGCAGAACACCACTTTCCTGCGGTTGTCCCTCGGCCTTACGGCGAAGCCAAGTGGTCGGAGAGCTTAATCTGCTTGCCCTTTCCGGAGATAGACCCTACTGCTGTCTCACCCTCTTGGCATCCTCCAGAGTGAACTTTGCAGGCAGAAGGTCGAGGAACACTCGGGGTATGGAACGTTGTGCAGAAACCGTAGTCAGTGTAGGGATTGATGTATCTGCTTCCGTCCATGTCTTGCTTGCATTTCATTAATACGTTGGCAAATATAAGCATAATAATCGAAACGACAAAGAAAAACGGCAGGAAAATGATTAAATAGGGTCATGGGGACAAGGGTCAAGTGCCTGATTCCCATGACCCCTGACAAAATCATTTTAAAGTTTCGATTTCTTCCTTTGAGAGTCCTGTCACCTCACTAATAATATCAGAGTCCACACCCAGTGACTTCATCTTGCGGGCATTTGCCAGATTTTGCTCAGCCTTGCCCTGAGTCTTTCCCTGGGCCATACCCTCAGCGATTCCCTCTGCGCGGCCTTCTGCCCGTCCTTCTGCCCGTCCCTTGGCAATACCTTTATTGTATGAGGTGGTAATAGAGCTGTAGCTGTCCCAGT
>DGTJ01000032.1 GCA_002393725.1 Prevotella sp. UBA4339
AATGCCCTGTTCAGTGGAAAGCCCGAGATTACCGACCTTACTTATCTGAACAGCGAGCACCTCGGTGAGGGCATCTACGACCGCAAGGCAGTGTTCGACGTCTACTGCCAGTTGGCTGACGGCAGCCGCATCATTGTCGAGATGCAGAAGACTGAGCAGCAGTACTTCAAGGACCGTAGCATCTATTACTCCACCTATCCTATCCGCGAACAGGCTCCCAAGGGACCTTGGAACTATCGCCTTGACGATGTCTATACTGTAGGCATCCTGAACTTCACCTTCCCAGAGGGTGAGTATGCTGATGACAGCATGATCCATGAGGTAAAGCTGAAGGACGTTGAGGACAATCATGTATTCTATGACAAACTGACGTTCGTTTATCTTGAGATGCCGAAGTTCAGCAAGACAGAGGACGAGCTCGAGACGATGTTCGACAAGTGGCTTTTTGCCCTTACAAACCTTGCCCTCCTGCTGGAACGTCCGAAGGCGCTCCAGGAGCGTATCTTCACACGTTTTTTCGAACAGGCTGAAATCGCACGTTTTACACCGGAGGAGCGCAATGAGTATGTGGCCAGCAAGAAGGAATACTGGGACAGCTACAGCTCTATTACTACCTCATACAATAAAGGTATTGCCAAGGGACGGGCAGAAGGACGGGCAGAAGGAATTGCTGAGGGTATGGCCCAGGGAAAGACTCAGGGCAAGGCTGAGCAAAATCTGGCAAATGCCCGAAAGATGAAGTCACTGGGTGTGGACTCTGATATTATTAGTGAGGTGACAGGACTCTCAAAGGAAGAAATCGAAACTTTAAAATGATTTGACGCTCCACTTTGTCAACGCCATGTTGCAGGGGCGCGAGGTAATCAAGAGCCTCACACTGCTGCCCAATGAGCTGCTGGGCGACACGGAGGAGGATCGGCGCTCCGTGTTTGACAGAAGTAAAACGATTATCAGAGAAATAAAGCAAATTGCACAACGTTCTGCACAACGTTCCAGACCCCGTGTGTTATGGCAAAATCCTAAAAATCCAGCTCAGCAGAGCTAAAATCCCCTCTTCCTATAATCCGTAGAGCAAAAACCCTCCGCATGGCAAAATCCTAAAAATCCAGCTCAGCAGAGCTAAAATCCCCTCTTCCTATAATCCGTAGAGCAAAAACCCCACAGAGTCTCCGTAGAGTCCTGTGAGGCTTTTCTTAGTTCAGTATCCCATGCAGCTAGTAGCGCCGAGTGCGGTGAGGATGGCATCGTAGCCGTGGGGACAGAGGTACCTGAGTCATAGCAGCCGTCATACCCAAGTACCTGTCCCAGCGACTACACACGATAACAAAAGAGCCGTCCCTCTGTTATGAAATATATATCACCAGATCTTCACGCGCTTCTCTGGTGCGAGATAGAGTTTCCCGTCAGTCACGTTGAAGAGCCTGTACCAGTCGTCGAAGAGTGTCACGATGACATTGACGCGGTTTTGGGGGATTGAATGGACGTCAGTCAGGTACAACGACTTCTTTTGGGCAAGGGTGGGATATCGCAGCCACAGTTTTGCATAGTGCAGGAAGAACTCCTGGCAGGCATAGTCGAGGGCAGCCCCCTGAAGTCCCTCATCTATTTTCTTCTGCTTGAAGAGTGAGTAGGCCAGCGTCATGCCGCCGTAGTCGGCCATGTTCTCCGTCAGCGTCTTTTCGCCGTCGGCCGGCTGTCCGGGGTAGGCCTCCATACGGTTGTAGAGCGCAATCATCTCCTGCTGCTTGGCTTCGAACTTCGCTTTGGATTCTGATGACCACCAGTTTCTCAGGTATCCCCGTTCGTCATACTTTGCCCCATTGGCATCGAAGCCGTGGGTCATCTCGTGGGCGAAGGCTGTAGCGGCAACGTACTGGGTGTATTCATCATCGGCAGGGAACATGCCTTCACTGATGAATTGCGGCAAGATGATCAGACAGTTCATATCGGGAGCATAACGGGCGTTCAGTTCGCTATAATCGATTTCATAGTCGATGATGGTGCGGACATGCTGCTCAACTTTTCCGCACATGTTATGCATGATGGCTTCATTCTGCGCTATGATGGACAGGGCGTCCTCGACCAGTGTGTTCCCCTCGTCGAGGGTGAACTCGCCTTCGCTAAGGTTGTCGGGCATGCCGACAAAGAACTGCATGGCCTCCAGTTTCTTCAGTGCCTCCTGGCGCGTGGCGTCGCTCAGCCAGTCGAGCGTTTCGATGCGCTGTCGGAACACGGTGCGCAGTTTCTCCAGCATCGTCAGGCAGCGGTCTGCCCCGGCTTGCCCCATCTTCCGTAGTACGTCCGCATTCAACTTGTTCATCAGGAAGGGGCTTGTCTGTTTCAATGCCGCTACGATAATACTTTTGGCGGCTCCTTCGCTTTGACCGACATAACGAGCCTTCATGTAGTTGGATACGCTCATGACGGCATAGTATCTCAGGTAGTCGTAGCAGTTGTCCATCGTCTTCAGCACGGTCGTGATGCCGCCTTTCTGTTCCATGTATTTCTTGAAGGCGGGGGATTCGTCGAAGATTGCACCGGCCATCGGATGGAATGCTTCCAACAGCGTCTCCTGGGTGACTTCGTCTTTCACGCCGCCCCCGGCACGTGTGGCACGACTCCGCGCGATGCTGCCGGCCTCGATGTATTCAGGTATGTCGCGCACGTTCCACAAGCCCTGACGGTCTGAGTCGGAGGTATCGCCGCCACCATGGGCTGTCGCATAAATCAATTGCTCCTCGGCGAGAATCGCGCTGACGCGCTCCTCGAGTTCCGCCTCATAGCCTTCCGCCTTCGTGCGCTCCGGGTCTGCCACGTTGTCGATGGCCGTCAGTATGGGCTTGATGTACGATTTCAGCGCGTCTGTCTGTTTAATTCCCAGATAATAATCTGCCGTTTGTGTCTGGATGCCTCCGCTCACTATTTCCTGGCAGGAGTGGGTTTGCATATGCATATCCACTCTTTTCGAGAATATGGGATTCAGCCCCTTGTCCTGCAGTTTGCCGATTTCGGTCAGCAGCATGCCGATTCCCGTCGGCTTCTGGATGTCCAGATAGTCGAGTACGGCCTTCACGTCTTCACTCAATGATGGCGCAGGAGCCTCAATATTCCGCACGAGGTGTCGGGCCAGGGGGTTGTCGGAGGCAAACAGACTCTTTTCAACCTCATTGGAGTTTATTGCATCGTAAGACTCCATGTAACCCCGGTCGCCCTCTTTATGTGAATTGAACCAGGTGCCCAGGGCATACATGTAGAAGTCGTCGCCGGGCTTGACGGTCTTGTCCATCAATGCCTCGTTGATGAAGTGCTCTGGCACAGCGGGCTCTCCAGGCTCTGGCACTACCGGGTTGTCTATTGAATCGTCAACACACGATGTGAATACGCTTGCGCCGCTGATGAGGGTGGCGGCGAGCACCCATTTCATGATTCTTTTCATACTTCTTTTTTATTACATGTCATAACTGATACTGGACTTTCAAAGGTGAGACATGATTGTTACGAACCTTAATTCCGCAGCATTTTAGTTTAACTTTCTTTATAAGTACCTGGGCAACAAAAAGTTCTTCGAAGCGCGAAGCGGCAAAGCGGAGCGGCTCAGGATTTTGCCATGTCAGATTTTTCACT
>DGTJ01000086.1 GCA_002393725.1 Prevotella sp. UBA4339
CAGCAGCCAGACAAGAAATAGTAACAGATAAGTCGGAGAAATTTCTATTTCACAAATATCTTCTGTAAATATCGCATCATTGCTATAACAACAAATATGCTTGTCACATATAGATAAGAAGAGTGGGGGGCGCATGACATTTCCAATGAGTCGGCATACATGATGTAACAGACAATATTGACACTGGCAACAACTGCTATCGCATGGTTGATGAAGATGAGATTACGCCCGGCACTTTTCCTCTTCCTGACTAAGACGATCAGTAATACCAGAAAGATTATTGTCAGAATCAACCAGTCGGAGACAATATTACCCATATCCAATTCATTTGCTTATTCTATATACTTTCAGTTCCGGCTGCTTACTCTCCGCCACGAGTACTATTGTTGCAGAGTCAGTCTTGCTGATGTCCTCAAGATACTTGTATATACGGTCATTACCATAGTCGGCAGTTTTCTCTGGCAGGATGATATAGTCAATATCTGAAGGCAGGAAGCGAGGCGGGTAAATGCCCAGGTAGTAGATACGGTCGCTTAGTCGTGAGGCTTCGTAAAACACGGAGAAAGGAGCTATGATCTTTTTCCCCCTTAGCATCGTGCAGCGGCGTATGAAGTATTCCTGCTCCTTGTAATGATTGTCTGTGCTTTCTTTTGTGATGTCATGTGCCAGTGCGAGTGATAGTGGGAAAGCGATAATCATACATGCCCAGCGATATTCTGCGAGTCTGAACAACATCACGGTCAGCAGAAACAGCGGCAGGTAAGCCATCCAGAAATAGTATGTCTGAAAGCGTCCTGCCAATACCATAAGCAGCGGGATGCCGACTGCCAGTGCAGAGAGATGCTTGACTGCGATATAGCATGGCTTCCTCTTCAGGCTCTTTATGTAAATGAGCATAAGCATCATGTCTGCCAGGAGCAGGGATGCATAGACAGGGCGGGTGAAGATGGACAGTAATCGGAGATATAGAGGTGACTCGCTGCCCATCTTGGATAGCTTGCCCATGAAGTATGATGTGTCGATGCCTGAACAGTCATTGATTATCGACAGTACGATTGAAGCTACGGCCTTAGCCGAGCCCGAATAGGAAAGGATATTGACGAGGAATGACGTAAGATGCCCGTTAGATGCCATAAACGCACAGTCGGCGACAAAGCCCGCCGCCAAGCCTGCGGCTGACAGAAGTGACAGCCTCACAATGATCGGGCGATATTGTGCTAATACGGCATAAGACAATAGCAATATTATCGCCAGGCATACGGCTGACTGAATAGAGGTGCCCATAAGTAATGCAGAAAGTACGGCGATGCCCCATCCCCGCTTGCCGCTCCCTGCTGTGACTATCATCTCGCCGGATATGAAGACCAGCAGCAGTGCCCCCAGCAGGTCGGGTCTGCCATTGCTGTACATGAATATCATATCGCCCGGACACCATAATAATATTGCGAGCAACAGAATCCTGCCTGCAGAAAGCTCCTGATTCAGCAGTCGGAGTATTCGCATCATACCCACTCCGATAATCAATAGGATTGCAATATTGATTGACCTGCATGCCAGAAGGGTAGTGCCAAACGTCTTCATCCAGGGCACGAGTAGCATGGAGTATAGCGGGGGATACAGCATGAAAGGCTCTTGGCCGGCTATTGAATACCATGAATAAGTAGACCATCCCGCCCCATTCACATAGTGCATGGGTGAATCGGCGAACATCACTTCGTCTATCCAGGGCGTCATACTTGACAAGCCCGAGAGCGCAATGCATACGGGCAAGACAGAAAAGAGCAGGAATAACAATACCTCTTTATACCTCATGGCCATTTTATTTTTGACCACAAAGTTAGCCCTGTCAGACCCTCTTCACGGCATATTTAAGTATGCAAAGAGTCAACGTGATGCCATAAAGATGAGCTAAAGTTCACAAAGAGTACTCTTCAGCCTACAATGACACAATAAATTCATCCCATTGTGAAGGTGAGCCTTTCTTTCCAAACACTTTCTCGAACAGTCGGGAGCGTACGCTTGATATGGACTGCTTGGAATGAGCCGTGAGCTGCGCAATGGCTGCGGGACTGATGCCAAGCCTCAGAAGCAGGCATACATGCATCTCATGAGGTGAAAAGCGATAGAATTCGCGTAGCTGCTTGAGGAATCGGGGCTGGGCTTTCCCGATAGTGTCTTCCAGGATGTGCCAGTCTTCGTCACTCATTGACGGTTGGCGCGAATCGCTCAGCAGGCGGCTGATATGCTGGCAGATAGGACTCTCCTCCAATATCTGGTTCTGGCGTTCTGATGATATGTCACTATGGCTCCGATAGTCTTCCAGCAAGTGTTCCAGTCTTTGTAGCTTCATCCTGTATTCCATCCTTCTGCGACTTGAATAAAGCAGCAGTATTATCATCAGGAGAACCAGTAGGATAGTCACAGATGCCACGATGATTATCCTCTGTTCCAAGCGTCTGTTCTCCTGTTCACGGTTGGTATAGTCGTAGAGTGCATTTACTCGATGCAGTGACTCTGTGTCAGTCTCCTGCATTATGCTGTCTGTCAGCAGTTCGTATTTCTCCAAGTGTGAATAGGCCTCCGAGGCGCGTCCTTCTTTGAGCAGCTGTTCTGCCAGCCATTTATGAGCCATCTGGCGAAGCCCCGTCTCTTCTTCCTGCAGCAGTAGTGAGCAGTAGTAGGTAGCGGAGTCGGCAGGACCAGTCTGGCGATACAGATCGGCAGCCATGAAGCGTATTCCTCCATAAGAACTGCATCCGGCATCTTGCAAGAGAGGCAGAAGCAGCTGCTTTGCCTTCTCGTAGTCATGATGCCACAGGTAGTAGCCTGCCTTCTGGCTCTGGATATCCGCCATGAGCATTGTGTCGCCCTTGATACTTGCCAGATGCTGTGCCTCATTAAAGTAGTACAGGCAGCTGTCATCATCCTCGCGTGTACGATACACATTTGCCACGTCGAACAGGCAAGCAGCCATGCCGAGTGTATCGTGCAGAGTGCGGTTAGAGTCGTAGGCTTTCAGCCAGGCGGCTAAAGCCTGTTCCTGCAGTCCTTCGTCGAAGAGCAGCTGCCCCATGTCACTATATATCGCTGCCAGCAGCGAGTCGTCTCTGGCATTGTCAGCAGCCTCCCTAAAGTAGGCGAGGGCTTGAGGTGCATCTCCCTCCTTGATGCATCGAAGTGCTTCGTCGTAAGACTTCTGTCCGGTATAGTCATCACAGCCTGTCAGAACTATAGAGAACAAAAGTAGTAATAAAACATGTCTCATTCCTCTTCGGGTATATACGTAGGTTTGCAGGCATCGGTGTCAAAGCGTATCAGCCATCGCATCACGTCGTTGATAGTAGCCTCGAATTCTTCTATGATATATATGGTGTTGCCAATGATGTAAGATAGTGTGGAATCGTCATCGTCTGTGGGCAAAAGCTCGAATTCATTCTCTGCGGAGATGTAGTCAGGGAAAGAGATTGCCATCGAGTCGCCTCTTACCATTCCGTCGTAGTCAGTCTGGAAGGTGATAACGCAGCGGATACTGTCGGAAACACCTTTCATGGGAACGTCATAGCGAATCAGCTGGCTGTTTCCAATGTATTGTCTTCCTATAGTCCCGAACAGAGGTGCTTTGGGCATGACGGTAGTGTCCTGAGGATAATACCATAGGTTTACCGCCTTCTTGGCTTCTGCTGTGGGAATGCTGCGGAAGAGGTCGCTCATATCCATATAGATCCGTCCGTCATCGTCCATTTTCGTTGCGCCTATACCTTCATCGGCAGTAGCGTGATGGATTAGGAATTTCCTGCGGCGTGAGAGCGTGTTTTTTACATATCGCCATTTTCGTCCCACCCTATGTCGGGCAGCGGCTGACGAAGGGCTGTCGTCATTTGGCAGATAATAGAATGCAGACGTGCAGATGCCGTCGGATGCTTCAAATACCATGTCGGGAAATTCTTTCTGGAATGACTGGTAATAGCAGGCTGAAGAACCGTCAGATGTGTCTCCCCACCATCCGATGCGGCCTGTCGGGGCATTAGACTCCCTGAAAGTGATACTGTCAACATCAGCGCATCTGTATCTGACGCCCATGGATATATCCACTGCGTCTTCTGTAACCCTGATCTCGTCAATATTATGTAAGTCTACGGCATTGCAGACACCCTGCCCGTAGACATACAAAGCTTCCTGGGCCTCAGTCTGGATCGTGAGGCAAGAAATCAGGAAACTCAGCAGAAAGATGGTAAATGATCGCATATTCGCTGCAAAGGTAGCATTAATGTGCCAGACAGCCAAATTATAGAGTACTCAAATAGTACGCACGGACATTTTCTTTAATTATTTTTAAGCACTTCTCAGATTCTAACGGAAATGTGTCTTTTCTTTCGATAAAAATGTGTATCTTTGCAGCAGAATCGTTTCTTCTCAGCATACGAGCATTGCATTAAGGTGGATTAAACATATTTTTAATAGATAAGGTATAAGCTATATGAGAAAGAATCAAGCATTTGTGAGAATGATGATGGCGATAGTCGTCGCATTCGGTGTACAGATGACCTGCCAGGCTGTAGCATCGGCTTCGGCAAAGAAACTGCCTGTATGGCAGGATCCTAACGTGAACCAAGTGAACCGTGAGGTGCGTCATGCACATTTCTTCGCCTTCGAGAGTGAGGATATGGCTCGTCAGGGTGACAAGTCGAAGTCAGGACGTTTCCTCTCTATGGAGGGAATGTGGAAATTCCACTTCGTAAAGAATCATCAGGACGCCCCTGCGGGATTCTTCGGGCTGAAGTATGACGACTCAAAGTGGGTGGACTTCCCCGTGCCTGGACTCTTCGAGCTCAACGGCTATGGCGACAAGATATACAAGAACATGGGCTATGCCTGGTGTACGACATTCAAGAACGATCCGCCACATATCGGCGAGACCAACAACTACACAGGCTCATATCGCCGTACTTTCGACCTGCCTAAGGACTGGAAAGGACAGGAGGTGTTTTTCCACGTAGGCTCTGCCACAAGTAATCTCTCGCTGTGGGTTAACGGCAAGTACGTAGGATATTCAGAGGACTCCAAGGTGGCTGCTGAGTTCAACATCACTAAGTATCTGAAACCAGGGAAGAACCTTATTGCAATGCAGATAATGCGCTGGTGCGATGGCAGTTACCTTGAGGATCAGGACTTCTGGCGCTTTACGGGAATCGCTCGTGAGGTGTATCTCTATGCCACCCCGAAAGTGCATATTCAGGACTTCTTCATCACTCAGGACTATCGTGACGGAAAGGGTATCCTCGGTGTAGATGCCAAGGTGGTAGGCGGCAAGGCCCAGCTGGAGGCTAAGCTGTACGATGCAGAGGGAAAACTGGTGGCCGAGGGCTTGCAGGCTACTGTGGACAATGCTAAGGCATGGACTGCAGAGACACCTTATTTATACGTATTGGACTTGCAGCTTAAAAAGGGCGACAAGGTGCTGCAGGCCGTGCGAAAGAAGATAGGTTTCCGTAATATCGAGATAAAGGGAGGTCAGCTGCTTGTCAATGGACAGCCTATCCTCATCAAGGGCGCCGACCGTCATGAGCTGGACCCCGACGGAGGATATATCGTAAGCGTGGATCGTATGATTCAGGACATCAAGATCATGAAGTACCTGAATATCAATGCCGTACGCACCTGCCACTATCCTGACGATCCTCGCTGGTATGACCTCTGCGACGAGTATGGTATCTACCTGACAGCCGAGTCAAACCTTGAGAGTCATGGCATGGGATACCGTGAGAAGACCCTCGCAAAGCGTGCCGACTTCGAGAAGGCACACCTTGAGCGCCAGTATGGTAACATGATGACATATAAGAACCACCCCAGCATCATCGTATGGAGCCTTGGCAACGAGGCCGGATATGGTCCTAACTTCGAGAAGGCCTACGACTGGGTGAAGGCTTACGATAAGACCCGCCCATGCCAGTATGAGCGTGCAGAGCAGAATGGGAAGACTGACATATTCTGTCCGATGTACTATGGATATGAGGGTTGCGAGGCTTATTCCAAGGGTAACAATCCTCGTCCGCTGATACAGTGTGAGTATGCTCATGCAATGGGCAACTCCATGGGAGGATTCAAGGAGTACTGGGATATCATACGCAAGTACCCGAAGTATCAGGGAGGATATATCTGGGACTTTGTTGACCAGGGACTTCGCGACAAGAGCCGCATTACAGGCAAGGAGATATTCACATTCGGAGGTGACTACGGACGCTATCCGGCTACAGACCATAACTTCAACTGTAACGGAATCATCGCTCCCGACCGTCGGCTTAATCCTCATGCCTATGAGGTGCGCTATTACTATCAGAACGTCTGGATCACCGACAAGGGACTGAAGGACGGCAAGATAGAGATTTACAATGAGAACTTCTTCAAGACACTTGATGACCTCCAGCTGGAGTGGTTCGTCGGTGGAGCATCAGGAAAGCATCATCATGACGGCAAGCGTCCTGAAGGTATGAACTTCGGGCATGGGGGCACTATCGACGTCAATGGCATCGCTCCGCAGCAGCGCAAGATAATCACCATCGATGCCCTGAAGCAGGTGGCAACGAAGGTAATGGGGCATCACGGTGATCAGGAATTGTTCGTCATCTTCCAGTTCAAGACCCGCGAGGCCCAGCCTCTGATGGAGAAGGGACAGGTGGTGGCACGTCAGCAGTTCGTGCTCAATCCTTACCAGTTCCCGGAGATAAAGGCTGAAGAGGCAAAGGTACAGAAGGAAGAGACAGAGAGCTACGTGAAGTTCGACGCTGCGGGTACGACTCTCACTGTCGGCAAATGGAGTGGGTGGATAGACTATATCGATGTCGACGGTGAGCCGATGCTGGTTGACCGCGAGTCAGTCACTCCCGAATTCTGGCGTGCTCCGACCGACAATGACTATGGCGCCCGTCTGCAGCAGAGGTTCGCCGTATGGAAGAATCCGGAGATGAAACTGAAGAAGGTCGACGTGGACGACAATCAGGTGGAGGCCGTCTTCGAGATGCCTGGCGTGAAGGGTGAGCTTAAGATGACCTATACGCTGACAGAGGGTGGCGAAATCATCGTGCGCCAGCAGCTGAAGGCCGACAAGAGCGCAGAGGTAAGCCAGATGTTCCGCTATGGCATGCAGCTGCAGATGCCAAAGAAGTTTGACGAAGTGAAGTACTATGGCCGCGGACCGGTGGAGAACTACTGTGACAGGAACTCAAGCGAGTTTATCGGTGTATATAGTAATAAGGTGGCCGACGAGTACTACAACTATGTGCGTCCTCAGGAGTCGGGCAATCATACCGACATCCGTTGGTTCCGAGTGATCGACAAGGCAGGCAAGGGACTGGAGTTCTACTCTGATGCTCCAATGGAGGCAAGCGCCCTCAACTATCTGACATCCGACCTTGACGACGGTCCGGTGAAGGATAAGAAGATAGACCGCCATTCTGGTGATCTCATTGAGCGCCCGCTGACACAGGTGCATATCCAGCAGCGGCAGATGGGGCTGGGATGCGTCAACTCATGGGGAGCATGGCCAAGGACTGAATATCTCATGCCATATCAGGATTATGACTTCACTTTCGTAATCAAACCTGTCAAGTAACTTGCAAATTGATACTTATTCGGGTTGATTTTCGTCAAAAAGTGCGCATTTTCTTGCATTTTTATAAATTTTAAGTGCTAAACCGTTGGTTTGTATGCAAATTATTGCTACCTTTGCATCCGAAAAGATGACGATTTGATAGCAAATCTGTTTTTGAGATAACAAAAAAGAAGAAGAAAGATGAAAAAGATGAAGAAAATGTTACTTGCAGGAGCTATGTTCTTCCTGGGTACAGTGACGCTGAATGCAACAGAGAATGTCTCCAATCCGGAAGACATCGATACAACTTATATCAAGCTCGACGAGAATCTTGAACCCATCAACCACGTGCATCTTACTAAAGAGGAGCTTGAGGCGAAGGTTGGCGAACTGGAGACAATCCTGGAAACGGAGAATTTCCAATTGTATGCCGCAGGTGACTATACCTACAAGATTGAGGGTGGTCTGGTGACATCTATGGCTATCCAGATTCCAGATGACAAAAATGACAAGATAGTCTACAATCAGATACTCAATGCACTGGCAAAGAGTAAATCTATCAAGGATACTCATAACACTGGCGGTAACTACTATCTGTATGCCGACTTCCAGATTCAGTTTGACGACTTTGAAGGATACGAGAAACTTACGTTCTCTGTAATATCCGAATAAGATATAAGGATCTAATAAGATAAGACCTCGCATTGCTTGCGGGGTCTTTCTTTTTTATTTCTGTTCTTACAGATAATTGATAAAACGATAACCAAAACGGAGTAATTCTGTTAATATCGTTAAATTTAACGGAATTAATTAACAAAAAAGTATTCTGTTCTTTATATTTTGCCTATCTTTGCCGCCAGAAAGTAAAAGAGAAAATGAAGAAAAGTACGATATGGATTATAGCGACTATCATGGGGCTGGCATTTGTCGGTCTTCTGTTTCTTCAGCTTTCCTACATCGAGCAGATGGCAAAGATGAAGAAAGAGCAGTTCGACGAGTCTGTCAACCGAAGCCTTGACCAAGCATCACGCCGCCTGGAGATGAATGAGACTCAGCGCTATCTGGAAAAGGACGTGAAAGAAACGGAGCGTAAGGCATATAAGCAGGATTCTGTCATGATAGACGACCTTGATGGCACTATCAGGCACTCCCACCAGTTTGCTGTGGCTGCTGATGACGGTACTGTATATTCATCCTTTGAGCTGAAGACGTTCGCCATTAAGCCAGCCACTGTTCCTAAGGCGATGATACTGCGGACAGACAAGAACTCGATATCCGAGGCTTCAAAGTCTCTTCAGGAAATCGTTCGTAACAGATACGTGTATCAGAAGGCCCTGCTCGACGAAGTGGTATATAACATCCTCTATACGGCTTCCGACAAGCCTTTGAAAGAGCGTGTGAACTTCAAGCTGCTCGACAGGGATATACATGCAGAACTGCTGAACAACGGTATAAACATACCTTATCACTTTACAGTGGAGACAACCGACGGTCGTGAGGTGTATCGGTGCCCCGACTATAGTGAAGAGGGTAAGGAATATACATATACCAAGGAGCTGTTCCGTAACGACCCTTCTCCCAAGATGGGTATTGTGAAGATACACTTCCCGGACATGAATTCGTATATCTTTTCAAGTGTGCGCTTTATGATTCCGTCGATGATTTTCACCATCGTGCTGCTAATAACATTCGTGTTCACTATCGTGGTGATTTTCAGGCAGAAACGCTACTCTGAGATAAAGAACGACTTTATCAACAATATGACCCACGAGCTGAAGACTCCTATCTCCAGTATCTCGTTGGCCGCTCAGATGCTCAACGACGATTCTGTGACAAAGAGTCCTCAGATGATGAAACATCTCGGAAGTGTGATCAATGATGAGTCGAAACGCCTGAGATTCCTCGTAGAGAAGGTGCTTCAGATGTCGATGTTCGACAGGAAGACAGCTTCATTCAAGAAGAAGGAACTAGACCTCAATGAGCTGCTTGAGAATATCGCCTCCACTTTCTCATTGCGTGTGGAGCATACTGGAGGAAAGATATACACAGAGATTGAGGCTGTAGATTCAGCTATCTATGTAGACGAGGTGCACTTCCAGAATGCCATCACCAACCTGATGGACAATGCGGTGAAGTATCGCAAGCCCGATCAGCCTCTCGACCTGTATATCAGGACTTGGAATGAGAAGGATCAGCTATGCTTCAGTATCCGAGATACAGGTCTCGGCATAAAGAGGGAGAACGTGAAGAAAATCTTCGATAAGTTCTATCGTGTCCATACTGGTAATGTTCACGACGTTAAGGGTTTCGGCCTTGGACTGGCCTATGTGAAGAAAATCATCAATCTTCACGAAGGCGATATAAAGTGCGAGAGCGAACTCGGCAAAGGGACTACATTTACCATTACGCTGCCCATATTTGATATGGGAGACAAAGGGTAAGCTTTATAGGCTGTAGGTTTGAGAAAATAAATAATGAAGATAAATTAGTTATACTAAAAAGAAACGATTATGGACGACAAATTGAAAATCTTGCTTTGTGAGGACGACGAGAACCTCGGAATGCTGCTTCGTGAGTATCTGCAGGCCAAAGGCTATGCTACAGAATTGTGTGCTGACGGTGAGGCTGGTTACAAGGCTTTCCTGAAGACAAAGTTCGATATCTGTGTGCTTGACGTGATGATGCCCAAAAAGGATGGCTTCACTCTGGCTCAGGAGATCCGCTCATCCAATATTGATGTGCCCATCATCTTCCTTACTGCTAAGACCCTGAAGGAGGATATCCTTGAAGGATTCAAGATAGGTGCTGACGACTATATCACCAAGCCCTTCTCAATGGAAGAGCTCGTGTTCCGTATTGAGGCTATCATGCGCCGTACAAAGGGAAAGAAGAGTAAGGAGTCGACGGTATATCACATCGGGCAGTTCACATTCGACACTCAGAAGCAGCTGCTCTGCATCGGCGACGAGCAGCGTAAGCTGACCACAAAAGAGAACGAGCTTCTGGCACTCCTTTGCAGTCATGCCAATGAGATTCTGCAGCGCGATTTTGCCCTGAAGACCATCTGGATTGATGACAACTATTTCAATGCCCGCTCGATGGATGTGTACATCACGAAGCTGCGTAAGCATCTGAAGGATGATCCTCAGATTGAGATTATCAATATTCACGGGAAGGGATATAAACTCATTACTCCGGAAGACGCAGAATGACCGGTCTCAGACAACTGACAGGAGTGGCGCTGGTAATCATCGGCGCCCTCTTTCTTATAGTGGCTTATCTGGTAGGGTGGACATCCAGTAACATCGTGCTGATAACAGGTCTCATTATCATTATAATAGGGATTGCAGTGCATGTAAAACTCGCAAAAACAGGCGAGAAATATTAAATTCTGTTAAGGAATGGGCTAATTCCTAATGCAAATACTTGATTTACAATAATTATTAGTACCTTTGCACCCGCTTTTTAGCATTATAACATTTATAAACATTTTAAAATCATTATGAATCAATACGAAACCGTTTTCATTTTGACTCCCGTTTTGTCTGATGACCAGATGAAGGAAACGGCCGCTAAATTCAAGAAGGTTCTCACCGATAAAGGTGCTGAGATCCTGAGCGAAGAGGCCTGGGGATTGAAGAAGATGGCTTATGCTATTCAGAAGAAGTCTACAGGTTTCTACTGCCTGATAGAGTTCAAGGCTGAGCCAGAAGTGATCAAGACATTGGAGACAGCTTTCCGTCGTGACGAGAAGGTTATTCGTTTCCAGACAGTTAAACTCGACAAGTATGCTGTAGAGTACGCAGAGAAGCGTCGCAACAAGCTTGGCATTAAAACAGAGGAGGCTTAATTATGGCACAGGAAACTGAAATTCGCTATTTGACTGCACCTTCTATCGATACGAAGAAGAAGAAGTACTGCCGCTTTAAGAAGAGTGGTATCAAGTACATCGACTACAAGGATCCCGAGTTCCTTAAGAAGTTCCTCAATGAGCAGGGTAAGATTCTTCCCCGTCGTATCACCGGAACATCTCTGAAGTATCAGCGCCGTGTGGCTCAGGCCGTTAAGCGTGCCCGCCAGATTGCACTGCTGCCTTACGTAACCGATATGATGAAATAATTAAGGAGGACGCAAGATTATGGAAATTATTCTGAAAGAAGATATTATCGGTCTTGGATTCAAGAACGATATCGTGAATGTAAAGTCAGGCTACGGCCGTAACTACCTCATCCCTCAGGGTAAGGGTGTTATTGCCAGCCCTTCTGCAAAGAAGGTACTTGCTGAGAACCTGAAGCAGCAGGCTCACAAGATTGCAGCACAGAAGGCTGCTGCTGAGGAGAAGGCTGCTGTTCTTAATGGTGTTGCTCTCGAGATTGCTGCCAAAGTAAGTGCAACAGGTCAGCTCTACGGATCTGTTGGCGCTGCACAGGTTGCTGATGAGCTTGCAAAGCTCGGTAAGGAGGTTGATCGTAAGATCATCACCATGAAGGATGCAAAGAAGCTCGGTGACTATGTTGCTACAGTTCACTTCCACAAGGAGGTAATCGTTGAGGTTCCTGTGAAGGTTGTTGCTGAGAATGCTGCTGAGCTGAAGGCTGCTGCTGAGGCAGAGGAGGCTATCCGCGCTGCTGCTGATGCCAAGGCTGCTGCTGCCGCTGTATCTACAGAGGAGGCAGAAGAGGCTGAGGCTCTGGAGGCTATCGATGCTGCTCCTACAGGAGAGGCTCCTGCTGAGGCTTAATAAAGCAATTAAATTAAACAATTAATAATTAATAACTGCTGTAAGGCTTCATTATTTATTAGAACTTTAAATCCCGGTGACATTGGTCATCGGGATTTATTATTTTGTACGAAGCCTTTGCGGTTGTAGTAGGGTAGGCATAAAAAGAAAAGACCGCTGGACTCTCGTCCCGCGGTCTTCTTTTCTCTCAATTAGTTCGTTGTTACTAACTAAATTAAGCAACTGTGTCAGCAGCAGCTGTATCAGCAGCGGCTGTGTCTGCTGCCATTGTGTCTACAACCTCCTCGATAGAGTCTGTATCAGTAGCAGGAGCCTGCTGAGCCTGATTACCACCACAAGATGCGAAAGAGATAGCTGCAACAGCTACGAACATAAATACTAATTTCTTCATTTTTCTAATGCTTTTAAATCTGTAAAACAATCATTTGTTTATTAAAACGCTGCAAAGGTATGCATTTTTTTAATATGTCGTATCATTTTTTTTGTTTTTTTTTTGGTGTTTTTTGTAACTTTTTAGCAAAATACTGATAATCAGTCGATTACGAAATGTTAAAAAATCATTCAAATTTGCTAAAACACGAATAAATGCTAAAAATTGGCTTTTTTTGAAAAAAAAGCAGTACCTTTGTGCTCGCAAACATTCAGCTCGTATAGTTATGATAGATTCATCTGCCTTTCAAGGCAAAAAAGCAGCATATTTTACTCTTGGATGCAAGTTGAACTTCTCCGAGACTTCCACCTTCGGCAAGATGCTCCAGGAGTTTGGAGTATCGACGGCCCGAAAGGGTGAGAAGGCAGATATCTGCCTGATAAATACTTGTTCTGTTACTGATGTGGCCGACCAGAAGTGCCGTCAGGCTATCCGTAGGCTTGTTAGAGAGAATCCGGGTGCTTTTGTCGTCGTGACTGGATGCTATGCTCAGCTGGAAGCTGATGAGGTCGCTGCGATTGACGGGGTGAGTCTGGTTTTGGGTTCTGATGAGAAGGCAAGCCTCATTCAGTTCCTGTCTGATGCTTGGACAGGTAATACGAACACTGGTCAGAAGTATTTTCGCAAGAAGACTAAAGATATCAAGAGTTTCGCTCCGAGTTGTTCTAGGGGGAACAGAACCAGATATTTCCTGAAAGTTCAGGATGGCTGTGACTATTTCTGTACTTACTGCACAATTCCCTATGCCCGGGGATTCAGCCGTAATCCAACAATTGCCTCGCTGGTGGCCCAGGCAGAGGGAGCAGCGGCTGAGGGGGGAAAGGAGATTGTACTTACAGGAGTGAATATCGGTGACTTCGGGAAGACCACCGGTGAGAAATTCATCGACTTGGTTAAGGCTTTGGATGAAGTCGGGGGTATCAGCAGATATCGCATCAGCAGTCTCGAACCAGATCTTCTGTCAGACGAGCTTATTGAATACTGTGCTAACAGCCGGGCATTCATGCCGCATTTCCACATTCCTTTGCAGAGTGGAAGCGATACTGTGTTACAACTGATGCATCGCCATTATAATGCACAGTTGTTCGCCGACAAGATACATAAGATAAAAGAGTTAATGCCAGATGCGTTTATCGGAGTGGACGTGATGGTAGGATGTCGTGGTGAGACACCAGAATGTTTTGAGGAGACTTTTGATTTCCTTAACAGGCTCGATATTACTCAGCTTCATGTGTTTCCATATTCAGAGCGCCCTGGTACTTCGGCACTTAGCATACCCTATATTGTCGCTGACAAGGATAAGAAACTGCGCTCTAAGCGGTTGCTGGACTTGTCAGCCCAGAAGACTGAGGCATTCTATCGCAGGTATATAGGTGATGAAGCAGAGGTGCTTTTCGAGAAAGCTCCACGAGGCAGGGCCATGCATGGATTCACCCGTAACTATGTCCGTGTGGAACTATCTCCCAAAGAGGCTGACCCTTCCTATGACAATCAGTTGGTAAAGGTCAGTCTTGGTGAACTGACCCCCGACAGGCAGGCACTGAAGGCTATTATAATATAAATAATGTTCGCGCGTATGGAAAAGCTGGCTATTGTGATATTAAACTGGAATGGTGCAAAGATGCTCCAACAGTATCTTCCTTCCGTTCTGCAGTATTCTAGGGAAGAAGCGACGGTATATGTGGCAGATAATGCCTCGTCCGACAATTCCCTGGAAATGCTCCGTACACGTTTTCCTGAGGTCAGGATCATCACTCTGGAGAAGAACTGGGGGTTTGCCGAGGGGTATAACAAGGCTCTTGCTCAGATTGACGCAGAATATTACCTCTTGCTCAATTCCGATATTGAAGTCACTCATCACTGGCTCACTCCGATGATTGAGTTCCTTGATGCCTATGCCGATGTTGCTGCCTGTCAGCCTAAGTTGTTGAGCATATTCGATAAGGACTATTTTGAATATGCCGGGGCGAGTGGGGGATTCCTTGACAGGTTTGGCTATCCCTTTTGCCGGGGACGTATCTTCGAGACTGTTGAACGTGACAATGGTCAGTATGACTATGCTACAGACATCCTGTGGGCTACAGGTGCTGCCCTTATGATCCGCGCCAGAGACTATTGGAATGCGGGAGGGCTTGACGGAAGGTTTTTTGCGCATAATGAGGAGATTGATCTTTGCTGGCGTCTGAGGATACTTGGCAGAAGGATAGTATGCTTGCCAGAAAGCTATGTCTATCATGTGGGCGGCGGCACTCTCCCCAAAAGCAACCCTATGAAGACATTCCTCAATTTCAGGAATAATCTTACCATGTTATATAAGTGTCTTCCTGATGAAGAGCTGAAGCCAGTCATGCGCTGGCGCTGGTGGCTTGATTACCTGGCAGCTTGGGAGATGCTTATACTAAAGCATAATCTTGGCGACTTTAAGGCCATTTTCCGTGCCCGCCATGCTTTCAGGAGATGGAAGAAGGATTTTGCCGATGATCGCCGGAAGATTCAGGAGAGCCGTGTGGCAGAAAAAATACCAGAGCAGAAAAGTTTCTCCCTGCTCTGGCAGTACTATGTGAAAGGAAAGAAGACCTTTGCCGATTTATAAATCACCTTAGTATCTCTTATTCAAGGATGCTGATGGCAATTTGTTTCTCTTCCTCTCTCTTCCATTCCTTAAGGAAATCGAACCATTCCTTTGCAGAGTGGTAGCCGAAATCCTCGTTGTCTGAACAGTAGATGACTTTGTATTTCATCCGGTCTGTATCTGTGCCTACGACAAAGGCATAGTTGTCTTTGTTTGCAGGCTCTTCGCTCTTGATATATCTCTGTGGGATGCAGATTCCCAGGCCGACAGTCTCGCGCTTCCAGTTTATGGTGTCTCCTGCAGGCCAGTCTGTTCCCCAGCATGCGCGCAGGCCTTGTTTGTCGCTGAATTCTACAGACCCCTTCACATTGATGATGCCCGTGGAGAACTGGTAACCGGCAACAGGGCGGTTAAAGTATACTTCTACGTCAGTGTCGCGATGCCCGGCATATTGGATATAGCGCAGCGTCATGTTCAAGGCAGGTTTTCCTGTTTCTGCCTGCCATCCACGGTCGAATACCTCTACAACCGTGCGGAGTGGCCCGTAGCTGATTATACGCTGTGTGCGGCTGCGGACAGGATCGATCATCGTAGGTTCCTTACCATTCCATCCTCTGAAGGCTCCGAGTCCGAAGGTGTTGCCAACCCACAGCACGTCGTCGCCATAGCCTTCGGCTTTCTGTTCTGGCTGGGTATAGAACTGAGTGGCTTCCAGTTCCAGGCGCTTGTGGAACTTTCCGTAAAGGTCGAGTGTCTGGCGTTTGTCGAAATATATGCGGATGCCATTTAGCTCACTTTCGAAGTCAACACCATGATGATGCTGGATATTGTAGGAGTTGGCACAGTCGCCGCGTGCGGTTATCGACTCAAGGAAGTTATTGTGCTTGTTCTTCTCTTTCACTTTGTCATTGCGGATCAGCATTTCTGTAAAGACACGGGAGGTGTACTTTCTTGGCTCTCCCTCGGTGAAGAGCTGGATCTTGTACTCCTTTGTCTCCTTACCTTTCAGGTCTGCCAGGAAACATAGCTCATCGAAAATTTCATCTTGATTGAGATCATCGAGCTGACATGGTATTTCCTGCCCATTGAAAGTGACGAGAGCCGAACGGATATCACCATATTCTTTCAAGGGGATTATTACTGGCTGATCGACCTTTGCAGCCTTTGATGGATTTGTGACTTTGACACGAGATGGTAACTTGGCATATAGTGCAGATACCACCAGTGCGAACGTTACGAGGGATAAGATTCTTTTCATAATTGCCTATTTGTTTTAGTAACGCACAAAGTTACGCAAAAAGACTGAAATGAAAGCCTTTTTTTTACACAAATAAACAAAATTGTGCAGAAGGACCTCATTTTTTTAAAATAATTAGGTTAAAATTTGGATTTTAAAAGAATTTTTAGTAATTTTGCAGAAATTTTAAACTATTGCAAGAAATAGACTTCACTATACGTGCGTAAGGTTTACTTCATACTGATGATGATGATGCTAGGGTGCATCGGCTGTGAATGGCAACTGAGATTCGATGAGACTGAGATTGCCGTTGAGCGCTATGACCGTGTGCAAAGTCTCTATCTCACCACGAGTGATTTCTCCGCTCTTCAACAGATGAATACCGAATATCCGATGCAGACGCGCACACTCATTGAGGATGTCCTTCGTATCGGAAAGGTCGACGATCCTCAGATCAATACCAAGTTTCTCCGTTTCTATCAGGATTCCACTCTCCAGATGCTTATCAATGAGGCTGAGCAGCAGTATGCGAATATTGACGATATCAATGAGGACCTTAATAAAGCCTTCCAGTATCTCAAGGGTGAGATTCCCGGAATTGAGATTCCTGAGATCTACGCCCAGATAGGCTCTCTCGACCAGAGTGTCATTGTTGGCAATGGCATGATAGGCATCTGCCTTGACAAATATTTAGGTACTGAATATGAGCTTTATCTCAAGCCGGAATACGGCTACTCTTTGGAACAGCGCAAGATGATGCAGCGTAAGTATATCGTACCTGACTGTGTAGGATTCTATCTTCTGAGTCTCTATCCTATGCCTTTCGACAAGCCGATAAGCCAGGCAGAGCGTGACATTCATATTGGACGAATACAGTGGGTGGTCAATAAGGCTATAGGACATGAATTCTTTAATAGCAATTATGTCCAGAAGGTTGACCACTTCATGTCCCGCAACAAGAATGTGAATATTGAGTATTTGCTCAGCTCGTCGAAGTATTCAGACTTTCTCTAAGTCTCCCTGATGGATATTATTTTTTCGGAGATAGTTGTTCAGAAGGTTTGTAAACTGATAATTCTTCAGCCCCCAGTGTGGGGCAATAATCATATCCTTTGGTGACTGCGAAACAAATCTTTCCAAGACAAGATCTTTGCGCAATTTCTGTATATAGTTGGCAATGAGGCTGATATACTCATCTATAGTGTATACATGGAAAGGCTTTTCCTGGTACATCTCTGCCAGGCGCGTTCCTTTCACAATCTGCATCTGATGGATCTTCAGCACATCGATTGGCAGTGATGAAATGATTGGAGCCTGCCGCAGACTTTCTGTTTCGTCTTCGCCAGGCAGTCCCAGGATAATATGTGCTCCTGTAAGTATCCCTCTGGCATGGGTCTTGGCGATGGCGGATACTGAGTCGCTGAAATTATGCCCACGGTTTATCAGTTTCAATGTCTCGTCATTTGCCGACTCAACACCGTATTCAACCATGAGGAAAGTGCGTTTGTTCAGTCCTTCCAAATAGTCAAGCAACTCATCGCTGATGCAGTCTGGGCGGGTGCCTATCACTATTCCTGCCACATCATCTGTCTTCAGGGCCTCTTCATACAGCAGGCGCAGGTGCTCTATACTGCCATAAGTGTTTGTGTATGCCTGAAAGTATGCGAGATATTTCATATCGGGATATTTCTTCCCGAAGAAGAGCTTTCCTGCCTCCAGCTGCTGGCTGATGCTGTCTCTGCGCTGACAATACTCAGGATTAAAAGTCCTGTTGTCGCAGTAGATGCAACCTCCCGTGGAGATCCTTCCGTCACGGTTAGGACAGGTGAATCCTGCATCGATAGAGATTTTCTGCACGCGACAAGGGAACTGACGGCGTATCCAGCTCCCATAGTCATTATAATAAGGTGTATTCACGTTATTTAATTCCATCAGTGTGCAAAGTTATGGATTTTTTCGCTATCTTTGCACCATCAATAGCATAAAAAATTAAAAAAAGCGATGATAATGAATAAAAAACTATCTTTGATTGCACTGGCTTTGATAACATCTGTTGTAAGTGTGAAGGCAGGCGACAATCTGAGTCTCCGGGATATTACCCGTGGTGAGTTTCGGGCAGAGTCGATGACTGAGGTTCGGCCGATGGCCGACGGTGAGACGTATGCTCAGATCAGTGATGACGGAAAGCGCATCCTTACTTATTCCTTCAAGACTGGGAAGCAGGTGGGTGTGCTCTTTGATGCAGCCACTGCACGTGGAGCTAACATTAATCGTGTTCAGGGATATATCATCAGTCCCGATGGTCGCAGGCTGCTCATACAGACCAAGACGAGACCGATCTACAGGCGCTCTTTTACTGCAGAGTACTATATCTACATGATTCAGAACAACAAGCTTGAACCGCTTTCCGAGGGTGGCCCACAGCAGACGCCGGTCTTCTCGCCTGATGGTAATCAGATTGCCTTTGTACGTGATAATAACATCCATCTGGTGAAGCTGCTATATGACAATGCAGAGAGCCAGGTGACAAAGGACGGAAAGTTCAACGAGGTCATCAACGGTGTTCCTGACTGGGTATATGAGGAGGAGTTCGCTACCAACTGTTCGATGGTCTTCTCCGCCGACTCCAGGCAGATCGTGTGGATCCGTTATGATGAGTCGGCCGTACCACAGTACTCTATGCAGATATTCAAGGGCTTGGCTCCTGAGCGTGAGCAGTACCGTGACTATCCTGGAGATTATACATATAAGTATCCTGTGCCGGGAAAGCAGAACTCGAAAGTGAAGGTGCTGTCCTATGATATAAAGAGCCATCAGACTCGTACTATCGACGTTCCCCTCGATGCCGACGGATATATACCACGTATCAAGGCTACCTCTGACCCGGAAAAGATAGCTGTCTTTACACTCAACCGTCATCAGGACGACTTGAAGGTGTATATGGCGAATCCCCTCTCTACAGTAGCAAAGCTCATCATAGAGGATAAGGTGGACAAGTATGTCAAGGAAGAGACTTTCGAGGATGTGCAGATCACAGGAAACCACATCCTTCTGCCAAGTGAGCGCGACGGATATAATCATCTGTATCTGTATAATCTGAATGGTCAGCTGCTGCGCCAGATCGTTACAGACAAGTATGTGGTTAAGGCTGTCTATGGTTTTAATGAGGCTACCGGCGACACCTATTTCGCTGCTAATCCCAAAGGAGCTACCGACCAGCAGGTGATGGTGGCTCGTCAGAACGGTAAGATTGAGACACTCTCTCAGAAGGACGGCGTCAACAATGCCATCTTCAGTAGCAACTTCAAGTATTTTATTAATATCTGGAGCGACCTGGACAATCCGGCACAGTACACTCTCTGCCAGAACAACGGTAAGGTCCTGCTTACTATGATTGACAATAGCGAATTGAAACAGAAGCTCTCGCAGTACAACCTTGGGAAGAAGGAGCTCTTCACCTTTACCACTTCTGAGGGAGTCACTCTTAATGGCTGGATAGTTAAGCCTGCCGATTTCTCTCCTTCCAGGAAGTACCCTGTAATCATGTACCAGTATGGTGGTCCTGGCAATCAGCAGGTTCTCAATCAGTGGGGGATAGGAATGAGCGGAAATGGCGCTATAATGGAGCAGTACCTGTGTCAGCAGGGCTACATCTGCGTATGTGTCGATAACCGAGGCACTGGAGGCAGAGGGGCAGAGTTTGAGAAATGTACCTATATGCGTCTTGGCGAACTGGAGTCACGCGACCAGGTGGAGACGGCCATTTGGCTTGGGCAGCAGAGTTTTGTCGACAAGTCACGCATTGGCATCTGGGGCTGGTCTTACGGCGGATGGAACACTCTGATGTCAATGTCAGAGGGGCGTCCGGTATTCAAGGCTGGCGTGGCTATCGCTCCTCCTACTAACTGGAGATACTACGATACCATCTATACAGAGAGATATATGCGTACGCCACAGGAGAATCCAAAGGGCTACGATGAGGTGAATCCTATTTATCGGGCAGGTAATCTCCATGGTGCCCTGCTTATCTGCCACGGACTGGCTGACGATAATGTTCACTATCAGAACACTGCGGAATATGTCGAGGCACTGGTACAGGCAGATAAGGATTTCCGCCAGTTAGTCTACACCAACCGTAATCATAGCATTTTCGGTGGAAACACACGGAATCACCTGTTCCGTCAGGCTATCAGTCATTTCAATGCTGAATTGAAATAGGCAAGAAAAGATATGAAAGAAATATGAATAATGTGAATAATTGATTCAGAAATAATAATTAATATAGATATTTATAGATATTTCTGGCCGAAATTATTCATATTATTCAAATTTCTTTCATAAACCAATTAGTACGCAAAGAGAGGATAGTCCTTCATCTTCTCGTTGACACGCTGACGTACAGAAGCTATTACTTGCTCGTTCTCTGGATCGTTGAGCACTTCTTCTATCCATGCGGCAATCTGAACCATCAGGTCTTCCTTTGCGCCACGGGTGGTGATGGCAGGTGTGCCAAGACGGATACCACTGGTCTGGAAAGCACTGCGGCTGTCGAATGGCACCATGTTCTTGTTCACGGTGATGTCGGCTGCCACGAGGGCGTTCTCTGCCACCTTACCGGTCAGGTCCGGATACTTTGAGCGCAGGTCAACGAGCATTGAGTGGTTGTCTGTACCGCCGCTAACGATGCCGAAGCCGCGCTTTACAAGCTCCTCTGCCAGTACTTTGGCATTCTTCTGTACCTGCTTGGCCCACTCCTTGAACTCTGGCTGAAGGGCCTCACCGAAGGCGACTGCCTTGGCTGCAATGACGTGCTCCAGAGGACCTCCCTGCTGTCCGGGGAATACGGCTGAGTTCAAGAGCTGGCTCATCATCTTTGTTACACCCTTTGGTGTCTTCAGGCCCCATGGGTTCTCAAAGTCTTTACCCATCAGGATGATACCTCCGCGAGGACCGCGAAGAGTCTTGTGGGTGGTAGAAGTCACGATATGTGCATATTTTACGGGGTTGTCCAGGAGTCCTGCCGCTATCAGGCCTGCTGGGTGAGCCATGTCGATCATCAGCAATGCGCCTACCTTGTCGGCTATCTCACGCATACGCTTGTAGTCCCACTCGCGGCTATAAGCTGAACCACCGCCGATAATCAGCTTGGGCTTGTGCTCCAGGGCCAGTTGCTCCATCTCGTCATAGTCCACACGGCCTGTCTCTTTCTTCAGGTTGTAACCGATAGGATTGTAGATAATGCCGGATGTGTTTACGCGTGATCCGTGAGAGAGGTGACCGCCGTGGTCGAGGTTCAGGCCCATGAAGGTGTCGCCGGGATTCAGCACAGCGAGCAGCACTGCTGCGTTTGCCTGTGCTCCGGAGTGTGGCTGTACATTGGCATACTCGGCACCAAACAGCTTGCAGACACGGTCGATGGCCAGTTGCTCTACTTCGTCAACAACCTGGCAACCGCCATAGTAGCGATGTCCGGGATAACCCTCGGCATACTTGTTGGTAAGATAGGAGCCCATGGCCTCCATCACCTGGTCGCTTACGAAATTCTCACTTGCAATCAGCTCGATGCCTTTCAACTGGCGCTGATGCTCTTTCTCAATTAATTCAAAGATAGTGTTGTCTCTGTTCATTGTCTTTGTTTATTGGGTTTATAACAATTCTACTTTGTTTATGTCTTGTTCCTTCTCGCAGTAGTGGCATGTCAGCTGGCCGTTGGTCACGTGGAAGTAGGTGGTCATCGGCTCATTGTTGGTGATGCACTTTGGGTTGTTGCATTTCACGATTCCCTTGATCTCTCCGGGAGTCTCCACTGCCTTTTTCTCTACCACTTCGTAGTCGCGGATGATGCTGAGGATCACGTTCGGGGCTACTACGGAGAGTCGCGAGATCTCGTCGTCGGTAAAGAACTTGTCCGTCACTTTTATGATTCCCTTCTTGCCGACCTTCTGTGAGGGGTAGTTAAAACCGATGGTTACCGGTGTGTTCAGATCAAACAGTCCAAGCAGGCTTGCCACCTGATATGTCTTTGAAGCCGGTATATGGTCGATCACGGTGCCTTGCTCGATGGCGGCTACCAGACGTTCTTTCTTGTTCATCGTATTATCGTTTTGTCGTTTTTAACTTCTTCTAATGATATTCCCAGTACGTCACAGAAGATAGCCTCTCGGGCAAAGAGTCCGTTGCCGGCCTGCTGGATGTAATAGGCGTGTGGGTTGTCATCCACCTCGTATGCTATCTCGTTCACGCGGGGCAGTGGATGGAGTATCTTCATGTTGGGCTTCGCCGTGCGCAGCATTTCGTTGTTAAGTACGTAGACGTTCTTCACGCGCTCGTATTCCATGAGGTCAGAGAAACGTTCCTTCTGCACTCGGGTCATATACAGGATATCCGCATCGGCGATAATCTTCTCGTTGAAGGCTGTATGCTCCTGGTATTTTATGCCGTGCTCCTTGCAGTAGAGCTTATATTCATTAGGCATCGCCAGCTCTTTGGGAGCTACGAAATGGAATGTAGGGTTGAAGTGCCTCATGGCCATCAGCAGGGAGTGCACGGTACGTCCGTACTTCAGGTCGCCCACCATATATATATTCAGATTCTCGAGTGTACCCTGGGTCTTGTAGATAGAGTAGAGGTCTAACATACACTGCGACGGGTGCTGATGGGCACCGTCGCCGGCATTGACGATGGGGATGGGAGCCACCTCTGAGGCGTAGACTGCTGCACCTTCTATATAGTGGCGCATCACTATCACGTCGGCGTAGTTTGACACCATGAGGATCGTGTCCTTCAGGGTCTCACCCTTTGTACCACTGGTAATCTTTGGGTCTGCGAAACCTATGACCCTGGCGCCTAAGCGGTTGGCGGCAGTCTCAAAAGACAGGCGCGTGCGGGTCGAAGGCTCAAAGAAAAGTGTTGCCACTACTTTCCCCTTTAGAAGTTCCCTGTTGGGATGCTTCTCAAACTCTTCTGCCATCTCAATCATATAGAGAATTTTCTCTTTGGTGAGATCGGCAATTGTCACAAAATTATGCTTTTCCATCCGTTATTTGCGTTTTGTTTCGGCAAAATTACACATTATTTCTGATTTCCGTGCGATATTTTTGAATAATTTCGTAATTTTGCACCAAGATAATCATTTTTTAGCGTATGAGGAAGATATTTGTCCGGTTATTGTGGACTTTAATTATATTATTTGTGCTTGGAGCAGGTGTAGCGTTTTATGCTATCAGTGAAGGTTGGATTGGATATATGCCTCCGATTGAAGACTTGCAGAATCCTATCAACCGTTTTGCCACTCAGGTCTATTCGTCTGACGGCAAGCTGATGGGCACTTGGAGCTATAATCGTGAAAATCGTGTCCTTGTAGACTATAACAAATTGTCTCCTCATCTTGTCCATGCCCTTGTGGCAACCGAGGATGCTCGTTTCTATGAGCATTCTGGTATCGACTTCTATGCTTTGGGCCGTGCCATCATCAAGCGCGGGATTATGGGGCGTAAGAGTGCCGGTGGCGGCTCCACTATTACCCAGCAGCTTGCCAAGCAGCTCTATTCCGAGCATGCCGGCAGCACCTTAGAGCGTCTTCTGCAAAAGCCGATAGAGTGGGTGATAGCTGTGAAGCTGGAGAGGAACTATACAAAGGATGAGATACTCACGATGTATCTGAATTATTTTGACTTCCTGCATAATGCTGTAGGCATCAAGACGGCTTCGAATACTTATTTCAGCAAGGATCCTAAGGACCTTACTATAAATGAGGCTGCAACTCTCGTGGGCCTCTGTAAGAACCCTTCTTATTATAATCCCGTGCGCAATCCAGAACGCAGTCGTGAGCGTCGTAATGTCGTGCTGGGCCAGATGGTAAAGGAGGGCTATCTCAGTCAGGCCGACTATGAGAAGTACAGTGCCGAACCCCTGCAGCTTCATTTCCATGTCACTGATCATAAGGACGGACTGGCAACGTATTTCCGTGATTTCCTGCGGCGCTATATGACAGCAAAGAAGCCGGAGAGAGCTCTCTACGCATCGTGGAATATGGTGAAATACCACATTGACTCAATCAATTGGGAATCAGACCCTTTATACGGTTGGTGCAACAAAAACAGGAAGCGTGACGGAAAGTACTATAGTATCTATACAGACGGTCTCCGCGTACATACCACCATTGACTCCAGAATGCAGAAGTATGCTGAGCAGGCTGTCTATGAACATGTGGTGAATTTCTTGCAGCCAAACTTCAATCTTGGAAAGAATTCCAAGAAGAATTTCCCTTATTCGAGTTCTCTCACTCCCAAGCAGGTTCAGCAGGTGATGATGCGCAACGTCCGACAGTGTGAGCGCTATCGCGTGCTGAAGGAGAGTGGCGCTTCGGATGACGAGATACAGAAGTCATTCCGTACACCGGTGTCAATGTCTATCTTCACATATCATGGAATGGTAGACACAGTCATGACTCCGATAGACTCGATAAGATATTACAAATCATTCCTCCGTACCGGCTTTATGAGCATTTGCCCGCAGAATGGTCATGTAAAGGCTTATGTGGGTGGCCTCGACTTTATGCATTTTGCTTACGACATGGTGATGGAGGGTAGGCGACAGGTAGGGTCTACCATTAAGCCTTTTCTTTATTCTCTGGCTATGGAAAACGGGTTCTCTCCATGTGACCTGGCTCCGAATGTCCAGCAGACTTATATGGTTGCCGGCCAGCCGTGGACTCCACGCAATGCCAGTCATGCTCGTTACGGCGAGATGGTGACGCTTAAATGGGGACTGCAGCAGTCAAACAACTGGATTTCGGCTTACCTTATGAGCCGACTCAGTCCACAGGCGTTTGTCGACCTGCTTCGTCAGTATGGCATACATAATCCTGACATCCATCCTTCGATGGCTCTCTGTCTCGGTCCTTGCGAGATTACCGTAGGCGAGATGGCCAGTGCCTATACTGCTTTTGTCAATCATGGAATACGTGCCTCTCACATGTTTGTCACAAGGATAGAGGATGGAGAGGGTAATCTTATTACCAGGTTTACTCCACGCATGAATGAGGTGATAAGCGAGGAGAGTGCTCATAAGATGCTGTACATGCTAAAGGCGGTTGTTGACGGAGGTACTGCCAGCCGACTGCGGTTCAAGTATAACATGAAGGGTGACCTGGCAGGTAAGACAGGTACCACCAATAAAAACAGTGACGCATGGTTTATGGGGCTTACTCCCTCGCTTGTCAATGCATGCTGGGTGGGAGGCGATGACCGTGACATCCATTTCGACTCGATGTCAATGGGACAGGGCGCCACTATGGCTTTGCCGATTTTCGCACTTTATATGCAGAAGGTATATCAGGACAAGGGACTCGGATATAATGAAGATGCTATATTCGATCTTCCTGAGGATTACGATCCATGCTCATCTTTTGAAGTGATTACGGAAGCAAATGATATTGAAGATATCTTTGAATAGCATATATATAATATAATTAATAAGGTGTGGAGTTCGCTTTTGTCAATAAACTCGAAAACTTTCGTTTTTTATCGAAAAAAAGTGGGGAATTATTTGGAGGGTATTGAAAAAGTGCGTACCTTTGCAACCGCTTTCGCTCAAAAACATGGGCAAGGCACTAAGGAAAGAGTTCTTTGAAAGATTTACATAGACAGAAGTAGTACAAGAAGCGAATGCTCATTTTGAGCATTTGGGTAGAAGAGAAACGAACCGTTTCAATTTCTTTTATGAAACTTGATGAAGGATAGTCGTTCTGGGACAGATTAACGATCATGCGCCGTGCATTATGCGCCGTGCGTTGATCTGAAGATACAAACAATTAT
>DGTJ01000130.1:0-3624 GCA_002393725.1 Prevotella sp. UBA4339
TTCCCCAATGCTGACGTGTACATCAGTTTCTCGAGTGACATCTGCATCAACCGTGCCAGCATTGGTGAGAATGTGGATGACAATGGTAACATCGTTAGACGTGACTACTACGAGCCCCGCTACCTGTTGCACGCCATCGGTGCTGCAAAGTATAGCAAGATCTATGTACAGTCGCTGCAGGTAATCCCTGGTGAGGAGTTTGCTGCTGTTGTTGCCGCTGTCAAGAAGTTCATGAACAACGGCTATGTCGGTAATGCTCACCTGGACGACGCCTATCTGGCCAAGCTGTCAGAGGATGAGGCTATTCGCTTTGGCATGCCCCTGCTGAGCAGTGTGGACGAGGATGTTCCCGCAGTAGCCAAAGAGCTGAACGCTCTTTATAAGAATGAGGCTGCTCAAGGCGCTGTAGCCTTCATGGGTCATGGTAACCCCGACAGCTATGACACCTTCAAGGCAAATGTCCGCTACACACAACTGGAGAATGCCCTGCAGACTTACAGCACCAACTATTTCGTAGGTACTGTGGATATGCCCAAAAACTACAAGCAGGATGTCTTGGATCGTATGAAGAAGAAGGGCATCGATAATGGTAAGATATTCCTCCATGCCCTGATGTCTATCGCCGGTGACCACGCTCACAATGATATGGCTGGCGAAGGAAGTGATTATTGGGATGCCGAAGCCCCGGAGAGCGAGGATAACAGCTGGTTTGAGTACTTCAAGAACAATGGCTATGATGCAAGTGTGCCCAAGACCGGTCTGCACCCACTCGGACTGCTGGAACTCGAGGGCGTTCGTAACATTTGGATCAAGCACACCAAGGAGGCTGAGTTCTTGGAGGATGCTTACCACTCTATGTATCCAGAAGAGTAATCTCAAAGATTCATGACTTATAAGAAACTGATAGTTCTGACTGTGGCACTCCTCACGGGGAGTGCCGCTTTCTCCCAAATCCATAAGATGGAACGCAAAGACTCCTCTGCGGTCCATCGTACCTATAATCTTAATCCTGTAGTGGTAACCGGTTCTGGCCATCACCAACGACTGAAAAGTACGGCGACGCCAGTGAGGGTCCTCTCCAGTCAGGAGATTCACGAACAGGGTATCACTACTTTTGATGGTACCCTGACACGTATGATGCCGCAAGCATCAATGGCACCCAGCAGTATGGGTAGTTTTTTACGGTTGAACGGTCTGGGAAACAAATACATATTGATACTGATTAACGGACAGAAGTTGTCTGGTGACATATCTAACAATGTGGATTTGAATCGCATTAACATGTTGCGTGTCAAGCGTATCGAGGTACTTGACGGAGCAGCCTCGTCGCTCTATGGCTCGGATGCTATTGCCGGTGTTATCAATATCATTACCGATCAGCCCACACAAGATTTCATCAGTGTTACATCAGATACCCGTGTCTCTGGACATGGAGTGCTGACAGAATCGGTAGGACTGGATATCTATAAGAACGGCTTTGGCTCCTATACCTCCTTTTCCTACGATAAGGCAGACAGTTATCGTAACAACGATTTGGAATACAAAAAGGGCTCTGATACAGAAACGCAAGTATCGATAGCACCGCAGTTTACAGGTTATCGATCGAGCATAATAGGACAGAAATTTACCTATGCTCCCAGTCAGCATCTGGCACTGAATGCGGGCTTAGACTATTCATATAAAATCACGGACAGACCGGGAACCCGTAAGGATGTTACGGGAGGAACCGATTATGAGATGCGTTATAAAGGGTTCCGTTGGAATGTAGGTGGAATCTATAAATTCACCTCAAGGAATTCGTTACAGGCTGATTTCGTCGTAGATCGTTTCCGCTATGGCAAGGAATACGATGTGGAAACGGATATTTACAAGAATGGTGATTATGTGCAGTCGAAGAAACAGCGCATGATGGAAGGACAGTTGAAGGCGATACTGGGCCTCACGACAAATTCTGCCACCATCTTTGGAGCCAATTGGCGCAAGGATTACCTTACTGCTTCAAGTGGTAATATTGATCAGCATGTATATTCGTTGGCTGCCTATGCCCAGCACGAGATGAAATTCTTGAAGGATTTTACAGCTACTCTTGGTTTGCGATTGACGCATCATGAGACCTTCAATCAGCATCTCACACCTAAAGCGACGCTGATGTATGCTCCTGGCAACTTCCGATTCCGCTTTACCTATTCTGCCGGTTTCCGGGCTCCAGGTCTCGACGAACTCTATTACCATTACTTCTCAGTGAATCGTGGAAAGGCTCAAATCAGTTTCGGCAATAAGGACTTGAAACCTGAGAAGAGCAATTACTTCTCGCTGAATGCCGAATATCGCACGCAGACTATTGCAGTCAGTGTGACGGGCTATCTGAATCGTATCAACGATATGGTAGTCAAGCAGAATATCGATATTGATGATGCCAGCAGAAAGATGCTGATGGCTGAGTTCCCTGAGATGACTCAAGATCAGGCAGACAAGATGGTAAGCTATGCACTCTATCAGAATAGTGACAAAGGCGATGTGAAGGGAATGCAGGTGAATGTGTCGGCAAATATTTTCAGTGGTTTCAATCTTTCGGCTAACTATGTTTATACCTATGCCAGAACCCGTAGTGGTGAAGAGTGGGATATGCTGGAACGTAGCATCCGACATGCGGCTACGATAGTTGCCAATTATCATCACTCGTGGGGAAAATATGGTCTCAACGTCAATCTGAATGGTCGTTTGCAATCAAAGACCTATTATACTGGAAGCTACGAGAATGCTCCCGGATTCGGATTGTGGAATCTCAATACCACCCATTCTTTCGATATGGTGAAGTGGGCATATCTTGAACCAAGCATAGGTGTGGATAATATCTTTGACAAAGTTGATAACCGTATTGACTCTTCTACGCGCAAATATGCGCTCTATTCTCCTGGGCGTATGCTGGTGGTAGGACTAAAGGTGCGATTTAAGTAACTAACCACATTGCTATCTCAGTTTTTTTAGGTATCTTTGTCCCCATGAAATCAAGTTTCCTTATAGCAGCACCTACGAGTGGCTCTGGCAAGACTACTATTGCCCGAGGCCTGATGGCGTTGTTGACAGCCAAAGGTTATCGGGTGCAACCCTTTAAGTGCGGTCCTGACTATATCGACACGAAATTCCATGAGGCGGTTTGTGGCAGACCAAGCATCAACCTTGATACTTTCATGGCGACACCTCAGCATGTCCGCGAGTTGTTTGCCCACTATGGTGCAGATGCTGATATATGTATCGTTGAAGGTATGATGGGACTGTTCGACGGTTACGATCGCGACAAGGGTTCTTCTGCGGAAATCGCACAGGTTTTGGATATTCCTGTTGTATTGGTGGTTGACGCAAAATCGGCAGCATACTCAACGGCAGCGTTGCTTTCCGGTTTTATCCATTTCCGCAAGGATGTGCAAATCGTTGGTGTCATCTTTAACAGAGTAGGGTCAGAGAAGCACTTCGCAATGTTACAGCAAGTTTGCGACGACCTGGGTATCACATGCTTTGGCTATCTGCCCAAGCAAACAGCGCTGGAGCAGGGCTCGCGCTATCTTGGTCTTGATTATTCCAAAGAGGCAGAGAGCTGCGAACTCATTAATTTGTTGCAGTCAC
>DGTJ01000130.1:3718-3990 GCA_002393725.1 Prevotella sp. UBA4339
TCAATTCCATTGCAATGGATTGTCAATTCCATTGCAATGGATTGCATGCATTGATAGCTCGCAACAGCGACTCCTTTGCTTTTCTCTATCAGGAAAGAATGGATGCTTTTGCATCGACCCGCTTTTTCGATCCGGAGAAGGATGTGCCTTGTCTTGACGATGTCGATTTGCTCTATCTGCCTGGTGGTTATCCCGAGAAACTTTTGGAAGCGCTCGTGGCTAACGAACCATGTCGAAAGGCCATCAAGGAATATGCTGAAAAAGGAGGGAGG
>DGTJ01000133.1:0-7346 GCA_002393725.1 Prevotella sp. UBA4339
AAGAACTCTTTCCTTAGTGCCTTGCCCATGTTTTTGAGCGAAAGCGGTTGCAAAGGTACGCACTTTTTCAATACCCTCCAAATATTTCGAGGATTATTTTTGGATTTTAACACTTATTTTGAATTCTATCTCAACAAAAGAGGCCTACACCTTATTATATAAATAAAGCGCAGGCCTTTTTATGCAAATAAGCACTATCTGCTACTCTCTCTTACCCAGTATTCTGAGCAAGTAGATAAAGAGGTTGATAAAGTCAAGATAGAGAGACAGAGCACCCACGAGTGCAAGCTTCTGAGAAGCCTCACTGGTATCAGGAGCCATCTCCAGCATCTGCTTAATCTTCTGAGAGTCGTAGGCTGTCAGTCCTACGAAGATAAGTACACCTACATAGCTGATGATGAGGTCAAAGCCAGAACTCTTGACTAAGAACACATTGACTAATGATGCAATGATAAGTCCGATAATAGCCATCATCAGGATCTTTCCCATCGAAGTAAGGTCGGTCTTAGTAGTGTATCCAATAAACGCCATCACAGCGAATGTGCCTGCCGTAATGAAGAACACACTAGCTATCGACGTCATCGTATATACAAGGAATATAGATGACATCACCACACCGTTAATGACGGAATAGAGCACAAAGAGCATCGTAGCCGTTGTGAGCGACAAGCGGTTGATAGCTCCGCTGATGGCGAAGACCAGAGCCAGTTCGGCTATCATCAGTCCCCAGAACACAAACTGGTTGCTATAGATCACAGAGAGGACACCAGGACTATTGGCTACTCCAAATGCCGTAATACCGGTAATAGCCAGTGCCAGTGACATCCACACATAAACCTTCCTCATAAGAGCAGGGAAAGCCTGCGACATCGAGAGCTCGCGATCGCGACTCATCGAGGTTCCAAAATTCAATTCGTTGTTATACTCCATTCTTCTTATAATAATTGTTACACATTAAGATATCTGCAAATAACATGCCACAAAGGTACGCATTTACTTTTAATAAAATATAAAAACGGCATGGAAAATACTCAAATATTAGTATTTTTGGAATTTTTTCACTATATTTGTACCCCAGAATAGCTAGAAACGAATCAAAATAATATACTAATAAGATGAAGATCGGATTATTTATCCCCTGTTATGTAGACGTGGTATTCCCTGAAGTGGGAGTAGCCACGTACAAACTGTTAAAGCATCTGGGCCAGGACGTAACCTATCCGCTCAATCAGACCTGCTGCGGTCAGCCGATGGCCAATGCCGGTTTCGAGAAGCAAGCCATTCCCCTGGCAGAGAAGTTCGAAGACAAGTTCAAGGAGTTCGACTATGTCGTAGCTCCCTCTGTCAGCTGCACTGCTTTCGTAAAATTAAACTATCCCCGTCTTCTGAAAGGCAAGCACGAGTGCACCACATCAGACAAGATCATGGATGTCGTGGAGTTCCTTCACGATGTAATAAAGGTGAACCACCCTCTCGGGACCTTCCCTCATAAGGTAAGCCTGCACAACAGCTGTCACGGAGTAAGAGAACTGGGACTGAGTTCACCGAGTGAGCAGAACGTACCGAAATTCAACAAGATAAAAGACCTTCTGAACCTCGTAGATGGTATTCAGGTGCTTGAGCCGGAACGTCCTGACGAATGCTGCGGATTCGGTGGAATGTTCTCTGTGGAAGAGACTGCCATCAGTGCCCAGATGGGGCTCGACAAGTTGCAGCGCCACATGAAGACGGGAGCACGGTTTGTGACAGGTCCTGACTGCAGCTGCCTGATGCACATGGCCGGTGTGGCGAAGAAGCAGGGACTCGACGTGAAGTTCATGCACGTGGTGGAGATACTGGCAGCAGGGCTGTAGAGAAAATGTAAGAAGTAAGACTTAAGAAAAGAAGATTATATGAGTACAGGACATAGTAAAGCAGCTAAGGAGTTCTTGAAGAACCAGACCTATGCCAAGTGGCATGACGCCACATTCTGGTCAGTACGCACGAAACGTGACAATATGGCATACGGCCTGGCAGAGTGGGAGCAGTTGCGCGAGAAGGCATCTCAGATAAAGCGCCATACCATCACCCATCTCGACGAGTATCTGGACCAGTTTGCCACGAAGGCTGAAGAGAACGGTTGTATCGTACACTGGGCGAAGGATGCCAATGAGTTTAATGAGATAGTATATGGCATACTGAAAAACCACAACGTCAAGAAGATGGTGAAGTCGAAGTCGATGCTGACAGAAGAGTGCGGTATGAATCCCTATCTCGAAGCCCACGGCATAGAGGTGGTTGAGACCGACCTCGGTGAGCGCATCATACAGTTGAAGGGGCAGGCTCCGAGTCATATCGTAATGCCCGCCATCCACCTTAACCACGATGACGTGGGAGAGTTGTTCGAGGAGAAACTTGGCAGCGAGAAAGGCAATCACGATCCCACATACCTGACATACGTTGCACGCCTGAGCCTCAGAAACGAGTTCCTTACCGCTGATGCAGGAATGACGGGCGGTAACTTCGGTATAGCAGAAACGGGCGACATCGTGGTATGTACCAATGAGGGCAATGCAGACATGTCCACCTCTTGTCCGAAACTGCATATTGCAGCCATCGGTCTGGAGAAGATCATCCCCAACTACGACTGTCTGGCTGTGTTCCAGCGCATGCTTTGCCGTGCCGGAACAGGTCAGCCAACAACCACCTTCACCAGTCATTTCCGCAAGGCCCGTCCTACTGCCCACCCCATGCATATCGTGCTGGTGGACAACGGCCGCAGCGAGTGGATAGGCAATCCGGAGCACTGGGAGTCGCTTAAGTGCATCCGTTGCGGATCATGTATGAACACCTGTCCTGTGTATCGCCGCAGTGGCGGATACTCATACAGCTATTTCATTCCCGGACCTATCGGCATCAACCTCGGTATGCTCCGCGACCCGCAGAAGCATTCAGGAAACGTCAGTGCATGTACGCTCTGTAACAGTTGTCAGAGTCTATGCCCTGCCAAGGTAAACCTCGGTGACCAGATATACATGTGGCGCCAGCAACTCGACGACTTCGGCACTGCCAATCCTGAGAAGAAACTGATGTGCAAGGCTATGAGCGCAGTCTATGGCAGTGATGCCATCTATAACCTCGCTACGAGTCTGGCTCACTGGGCCAATATTATCCCCTCGCCTATCATCAACTGTAGCCTCAACCCCTGGGCAGACGGTCACCAGATGATGAAATTCCCGAAGAAGCCTTTCCACAAAATCATTAAAGAATTAGAGAAATGAGCAATAAAGACGACATATTGAAGAAATACCGGGCTAATGTACGAGAGAAGTTCTTCGACGAGCAAAGCGGTAAAACCGGTTACGACATGCCCGACCTTAGTGATATCAAGGCCACCACTTATCAGGAGCCTCTGGTACAATTCGTTAAGATGAGTGAGATGGTAGGTGGACAGGTGATAGAGGTTGACCCAGGACGCGATGTCAATGTACTTATCCGAGAACTGTTTCCCGATGCCAAGGAGATAGCCTCCAACCTTCCAGAGATCACCATTGCCACGAGGAATCCCGACACCGTAGGGCGTGCCCGCGACCTCAACGGCACGGACGTAGGTGTCATCCGAGGACAGTTTGGAGTGGCAGAGAATGCGTGTGTGTGGATACCTCAGACGATGAAGGAGAAGGCGATATGCTTTATCTCAGAAAACCTCGTTATCCTCTTGCCTAAGAGCCAGATTGTGAATAATATGCACGAGGCTTATAAGCGCATCGAGTTCGACAAGGAGTACGACGGCTACGGCACATTTATCAGTGGCCCGAGCAAGACTGCCGATATAGCTCAGGTGCTTGTGATGGGAGCCCAGGCAGCCCGCAGCACAACGATACTGCTGATGCCGGAATAAAAGGTATGTGCTGACAGCACAACAGACAAAGAAAGCGATTAACGGAAATCATTGAGGAGGTCGACGATACGTTCGGCCTCTTCGTTTGTCATGGCCTGATTGCAAGGGATAGACAACTCCTGAGCATGAATCATTTCTGTGACGGGAAGGGAGAGACTGTTCCATTCCCTATAGCATGCCTGCTTATGCGGAGGAATAGGATAGTGGATTTCCGTCTGTACGTCATGGTCAGCCAGGTACTGACGCAGGTCATCCCTGCGTGGAGAGAGCACGGGGAATATGTGATAGACAGAGTCACGGTTGCAACGAGGAATGTTTATGAGAGGATTTTCCACCTTATTATATATATTAGCTATCTCACGACGCCGCTCGTTGTTTGCGTCAAGGTCGTGCAGCTTCGCATCGAGGATAGCCGCCTGTATCTCGTCCATTCTGGAGTTCCTGCCTATATGGTCGAAAACGTAATGGCGGGCAGAACCATAATTGCCAAGGCTGCGGATAAGGTCTGCCAGGTCAGCGTCATCGGTTGTCACGGCTCCTGCATCTCCGAAGGCACCGAGGTTTTTGGTGGGATAGAAGCTGTGAGCGGCTGCATGGCCGAGGGAGGCTGTTTTTCGTGGAATGTGGAATGTGGTAATCGGCTTGCCGCTTGCTACCGAAGGGACGCAAGAATGTGGAAGGAGATATGTTTCTTCGCGAGGGGGGAGATATGTACAGCCGTGGGCCTGAGCATTGTCTTCGATGAGCTTCAGACCGTGACGACGACAGATATCCCCTATCCTTTCAGTATAGGCACAACGACCATAGAGGTGGACAATCATTATCGCACGGGTACGAGGAGAGACGGACTGCTCAATGAGAGTGTCGTCTATCTGGAGGGTGGTGATGTCGGGCTCTACAAGGACAGGTACCAGATTGTTCTCCGTAATGGCGAGGATAGACGCGATATACGTGTTGGCCGGGACGATGACCTCATCGCCATCCTTCATCACTCCCAACTCCTTGTATGCCCGGAAGATCAGCGTCAGTGCATCAAGGCCATTGCCACAGCCTATGCAGTGCTCTGTACCGATGTATTCTGCATAATGCTGCTCAAAGAGACTAGTGGCCTCACCTCTGATATACCATCCCGAGCGCAGCACCTCGTCTGCTGCATGCACATAAGGCTCATTGATGCGTTTCAGGTCGAGGTATCTCATAGGCTCCACTCATACCAGTCATAACAGACGCCACGTCCTCCAAAGCCTTCTTTCTGATAGATAAGAGGCTCCACAAGTACACGCCCGTCATCTTCATTCGACGTTCCAAAATCAAAGTAACGTGCCTGCCACTGACGGTCATGGAGCAGATAGTCAAACAACAGGTCTATCACCCTCAGCCGCTTGCCCTCTGCACTGGCGGATATGTATTGGGAATGCACAACCGTATCGGTTAAGTAGATCACCGTTCCACCAAGTATGACACCATCCTTCTCAGCGACGAACAGACGTATATTCTCAGGGAATCGGCTATGAAGCAGTTCTATCTCCTCCAATGTATGTACCGGTCGGGCTCCGTATTTATTCTTCAGATTAGTGGTCAGCACCTCCCAGAATCCTGCCCAGTTGTCACTCTCGCCCACCAGCACGCCATTGGCGAATGCCTTGTTGACACCATACTTACGGTCACGGTTCCATCTCAGGGGCCGTTGCAGGTCGATGGCTGACGAAAGGCTTCGGTCAACCAGACGTGCCTGACAGATGCTGAACAGCGAGTACCAGTCTTCCTCGGCAGGGATACGGTGGAAGATATGCGGTACAGTCTTATATACGACCCTGCCAAACCCAGCCCTGCGGAGATATTCATTCAGTTCCCGGAAGAGCTGCTGTATCTTCTCTGCTGTGGCACTCTCCTGCATGACAACACCTCCATAGGTTAGTCCACGATGCGAGCACCACGTCTCTCCCTCGGCATTGGCTGGCATCACGGCAAAGAGGCTACCATCGCGATAAAACATCAGGGAGCAGTCCTCGAAGCGATGGCTGTGATAGTCCATATAGCCACGATTGAAGAGGAATGTCCCGTTCTTGGAGGTCGCCACAAAGGCATTCCATTCCTGAACCTTTTCCGATGTGTATCGTATTATGTCAAACATGCTTCCTTACGTGCTCCCCGAATTCGTCGTAGTCGTAAATGTATTCATCCTCATCGAACAGTTCTGATGCGAGCACCAGGCATACGGCACCACTGGAGAAGTCCTCCAGTGTGCGCCATATCCCTGTGCCGATATACAGTCCCTGATATGGATGATTCAGATGAAAGACTTCCTTTCTTCCTAGTCCGTCATCCACCATCACATCGAACGATCCGCTGACAGCGATGACTATCTCCTCACACGTGCGATGAGCATGCCCGCCACGACGCTCCCCGGAAGGGATGTCGTATGTCCAGTAGACGCGGGCGATGTCAAACGGTACATTCTTCATCTGCTCCGCCACCGTCAGATTGCCCCGGGGGTCGACGATTTTCGGTAGGTCTATAATCCGAACCTTATCCATTAATGCTCGAACTTCGTATATGGATCGGTGCCCAGCACTGTCTTTGCCAGACGCTTGGCCTTGTCACGAAGAGCGTCAACATCATCCCCTACCTCACCGTAGCAGAGGACAACACCCATGCGGCGACCCTTGTGAGCCTCGGGCTTTCCGAAGATACGGACGCGGGTGCGGTCTTCACTGAGAGCATCCACGAAGTTATAGTCGAGCAGCGAACGGTCGACAGGGGTAGAAGCCTCCTTTGGCGACAGGATCACTGCCGATGCTCCTGCATGCTCCAGATGGATACCTGCGATAGGCAAGCCCAGTACGGCACGCAGATGGAGCTCAAACTCACTGAGATTGGTGGTATGTCCGAGTGTTACCATACCCGTATCGTGCGGACGTGGTGAGAGTTCTGAGAAGATCACCTCGCCCTGTTTTGTCAGGAAGAACTCTACTCCCCAGATACCGGCACCCGTGAGGGCCTTCGTCACCTTATCAGCCATCATCTGAGCCTGTTTCAGGGCCTCATCGGAGATCTTGTACGGCTGCCAGGACTCACGATAGTCACCCGACTTCTGAACATGACCGATTGGAGGGCAGAAGAGTGTGGGCCAGCCGTGCTGCTGGGTCACAGTAAGCAGGGTGAACTCGGAATCGAAGTCGATGAACTCCTCGATGATCACTTCCTTCACGTCACCGCGAGAGCCTTCCATTGCCTCCTTGAAGGCCTGCTCCAGTTCGCCATCATTGTGAACATAGCTCTGTCCGTGGCCGGAAGATGACATCAGCGGTTTTACCACACAGGGGAAGCCTATCTCATCAGCAGCAGCCTTGAACTCCTCGAACGTCTTGGCATAGAAGTACTTTGCCGTGCGCAGTCCAAGTTCCTTGGCTGCCAAGTCACGGATGGCACGACGGTTCATGGTGAAGTTGACAGCACGGGCTGA
>DGTJ01000133.1:7456-7790 GCA_002393725.1 Prevotella sp. UBA4339
ATGGCCTCTATCTCCGGCACGATGATGTCGGGCTTATGCTTGTTTACTACTGCCTCGAGGGCATCGCCGTCGAGCATAGAGAACACTTCACGCTCGTCAGCCACCTGCATGGCAGGCGCATTGTCATAGCGGTCGCATGCTATCACGTACTGACCAGCACGCATGGCAGCGATTACAAATTCCTTGCCCAGTTCGCCTGAGCCTAACAGCAAAATCTTCTTCATCTGTCTTTATACATGTTATCGTAATACTTCTGATAGTCGCCTGAGGTGACGTTGTCGAGCCACTCCTGGTTGTCGAGATACCAGCGGACGGTCTTCTCGATGCCCTCCTC
>DGTJ01000133.1:7866-8031 GCA_002393725.1 Prevotella sp. UBA4339
ACTGGAGGCTGGGCTCCCAGCCGAGTTCCTTCTGCAGCTTCGTGGAGTCAATGGCATAGCGCAGGTCGTGACCGGCACGGTCGGTGACGTATGTTATCAGGTCCATGTCCTCACCTTCCTTGCGGCCAAGCAGACGGTCTACGGTGTTGATGAGCACCTTGATGA
>DGTJ01000133.1:8137-21307 GCA_002393725.1 Prevotella sp. UBA4339
TCTTACCGTTGTGGAAGATGATGTCGATGGCACGGGCATGGTCTACTACATAGAGCCAGTCGCGCACGTTCTCTCCCTTGCCATATACGGGCAGAGGCTTGCGGTGGCGGATATTGTTGATGAACAGCGGAATCAGCTTCTCAGGGAACTGATAGGGACCGTAGTTGTTTGAGCAGTTGGTGATGACCACTGGCATGCCATAGGTATCGTGGAAGGCACGCACGAAGTGGTCGGAAGATGCCTTTGAGGCTGAGTACGGAGAGTGAGGATTATACTTCGTGGTCTCCAGGAAGAACTTGTCACCGTAAGCTAAGTGGTGCTCTGCGCTCGATGCGGTAGTGGTGAACGGAGGCTCGATACCGTCGGGATGAGTCAGCTCCAGGGCTCCGTACACCTCGTCGGTAGAGATGTGATAGAAGCGCTTGCCCTCGTACTTCTCTGGCAGGCTCTCCCAGTAGAGCTTGGCAGCCTGCAGCAGGCTCAGCGTACCCATCACGTTAGTGCGGGCAAAGGTGAACGGGTCCTTGATAGAGCGGTCTACATGGCTCTCTGCAGCCAGATGGATGATACCATCCACCTTCTTGTCCTGCATCAGCTGGTAGAAGGCATCGAAGTCGCAGATGTCCATCTTCACAAACTCATAGTTGGGCTTGTCCTCAATGTCCTTGAGGTTTGCTAGGTTACCCGCATAGGTCAACTTGTCGAGGTTGATGATGCGATACTCGGGATACTTGTTCACGAAAAGGCGCACTACATGACTTCCTATAAAGCCCGCGCCGCCAGTAATTACGATCGTTCGTTTCATATATTATTTATCTCCTAATGTTATAACTTCACAATCCTTGAATTCCTTTCCGTCGATGGTGAGTCGGACAAGTGTGCGCTCCTTATGCCATCCCTGAATGCCTGCAGCACCTGGATTGATGTGCAGCAGTCCGAGAGTCTTGTCGTATTTCACCTTCAGGATGTGGCTGTGTCCTGCGATGAAGAGCTGCGGAGGATTGGCAAAGAGCGTGCTACGCACAGAGAAGTCATAGTTGCCGGGATAGCCCCCGATATGCTTGATGAGCACGTCCACGTCCTCACACTTGAAGCGGTTCAGCTCGCGGTACATCAGTCTCAGGTCTCCACCGTCGCAGTTGCCGTATACAGCCCTGAACGGCCGGAACTCTGCCAGCCGCTCTGCCACCTCCACACTGCCTATATCACCCGCATGCCATATCTCGTCACACGGCTCGAAATAGTGCAGATACTTCGGGTCCCAGTAGCTATGAGTGTCGCTTAAGATTCCTATCTTCTTCATAACTTAAACCGTTTGCGTATAAACTCGGCAATGATTTTCTCCGTCTCCATGATGCCAAGCAGTGAAGAGTCGATGCAGAGGTCATAGCTCTCTGCTGCTCCCCATTTCTTTCCCGTATAGTAATTGTAATACGCAGCACGCTTCGACTCTCCTTGTTCGATGATCTTCCGTGCGGAGTCAGCATCGACATGCTGTTTGTTCATAACCTGACGAATACGGTATTCCATCGATGCCGTGATAAAGACATTGACAGTGTTTCCAAACTCGCGAAGCACATAGTCGGCACAACGCCCTACAAACACGCAACTGCCCTCCTTTGCCGCCTTGATGATAGCGTCACTCTGAAACTGGAAGAGACTCTCCTGCGAGAAGTTGGTCTTGTACATGCTGCCACCGCTAAAGTGGGGTGTCTGCACATTAAACAGCCCCTTGAAGAATCCTTTCTTCTCGTCGTTCTGCTCGAAGAACTTCTCTGAGAAGCCACTCTCCTTGGCTGCCAGGTTCATCAGTTCACGATCGTAGTACCTCGCATTAAAGTCGAGTGCGAGCATGCGCCCAATGTCATGGCCGCCTGAGCCCAACTGTCGTCCGACATTTATGATAATATGCTTGTCCATAACTGTCACTTATTTCCTAAATTTCTTCATATACCACATCAGCAGCGGGATGGTCATTGCAGACGAGCAGAAGTCACTGGCAGGCATCGAGTACCATACGCCATCAAGGTCCCAGAACAGAGGGAAGACATACGCCATCGGTAGCAACAGGAACAGCTGCCGCGACAGGGAGAGGAAGATACTTATCTTCACCTTTCCGATGCACTGGAAGAAATTCGTTATCACCGCCTGCGATCCGACGACGAAGAACACCAGCATGTCGAGCTTTATACCTCTGGCCGAGAGCTCTATCAGTGTGGCGTCGGTAGTGAATATCCTGGCTATCTGCCTCGGGAAGAGCATCGAGAGCCCCCACCCCACCAGCAGTATCGCAGTGGCACAACCGATGGCCAGGAACAGGCATCGCAGCATCCTGTCGAACTTCTCAGCACCGTAGTTGTATCCCACGATGGGCTGCATACCCTGAGTGATACCTATCACGAACATGAAGAACACCATCACCACCGAGTTGGCTATCGAATATGCTCCCACTGCCATGTCGCCACCATAGCGCACAAACTGGTTATTCATGAATATCACGATGACGCACGACGTGACGTTCATCAGGAACGGAGAGATACCGATGGATATGATATTCCTTACCAGGTCTGCCTTCAGCTTATAGATGCCCCGCTTCAGATGCAGGAGCTCGTTCTTGTTGGAGAATATCCACATCTGCCAGCAGAGAGCCATCGTCTGCGAGGTGACCGTAGCCAGGGCAGCACCTTTTATCCCCCACCGGAACCACCATACGAATGCCACCACCAGCAGGATATTCATGCCCACTGTAAAGAGCACTGAATACATCGCGTGCCGCGGCTTTCCGGCAGCACGGAGCACGGCATTCATCCCGAAATACATGTGGGTGATCATATTGCCGAGCAGGATCACTGTCATAAACTCACGAGCGTATGGCAGCGTCACGTCGGAGGCTCCGAAGAACCGGAGGATAGGGTTGAGGAACATCAGGCAGACCACCATGAAGAGGAATCCGATAATCAAGTTCAGCGTCACCGTATTGCCCAGGAGGTTCTCGGCAGTCTTATAGTCCTTCTGCCCCAGCTTCACGCTGATGCATGTGCTTGCTCCCACACCTACAGCAGCCCCGAACGCACCACTGAGGTTCATGAAGGGGAATGTTATTCCAAGACCCGCAATCGCCTCAGGACCTACCACCTGACCGATCATCGCACGGTCGATGATGTTGTACAGGCTTGATGCAGTCATAGCCACTATTGCAGGCAGGGCATACTGCCAGAGCAACTGTCCTACGGGCTTCTGTCCCAGTTCGAGTGCAGCCTGTTTATTATCTTGCATACGTCTGTTCTTATTAATAATGCTGCAAAGGTACATATTATTTTTCACTCCACCAAATTTAGACAGCTAATTTGAGCATAACTTGCGCAAAACTGACGAAACGCAACTTTCGACACAGATATTTGGCTGTGTCGGAAATTATATGTACCTTTGCAGGCGAATACGTCTGAAAGCAACAAGATGCGACTACGTCTGACATACACTATCCTTGCTGCGCTCCTAACCGTCATTACCGCCAGCGCAGGCAGCAGCCCCAAGATAAAATATCCTGGAGGGAAATACTTCATATACCGATATATCCTGAAGGACAAGCATGGCTCTCCATACACTCTCGACCACCCCGGCCGCTGGCTGTCACACAAGTCGGTAGAGCGTCGCAAGAAGCAGGGACTGGCACTCGACTCCACCGACCTGCCGGTAAGTCACAGATATATCCGCAGCATCGAGAAGATTGCCAATGGCATCGCTAAAGGAAAAGAGAAGAAACAGGCTGAATGGGCTATCGTAGGAACCAGTCGATGGAACAACACCGTGCTGGTACGCTCCAATGACTCTACACTCCTCAACCGCATTGCAGAATTGGACTTCGTCAAAGAGAAGGTGCTGGTATGGGTCTCGCCCGACAGTATCGACAAACATTTTCTCAAGGTCAAGGTGCGTGAGCGATGGAACCAGTGGGACAGCATCAGGGGCGAGTACTACGGCAACGGCAAGGAGCAGATAGAGATGCTCAACGGTCACCGGCTGCACTATACGGGCAACAGAGGCAAGGGCATGACCATAGCCGTACTCGACGGTGGATTCCAGAACTGCGACCAGATACAGTCGATACTCAATGCCAATATCTTAGGAGTAAAGGATTTTGTATATCCCAACAGCGAGCACTTCTATCGGGAGACTGACCACGGGACGAAGGTGCTGTCTGCCATGGCCGTCAATGAGCCTGACATAATGGTAGGCACTGCTCCCGAGGCCCGCTACTGGCTACTGAGATGCGAAGACCAGCAGTCGGAACAGCCGGTGGAAGAAGACTACTGGGCGATGGCAGCAGAGTTTGCCGATTCCGCAGGTGTTGACATCATCAACTCCAGCCTCGGCTACAGCGACTACGACAGGCAACTGGGCAACTATCACCAGCGTGACCTCGATGGCAAGACCGCACTCATAAGCCGCAGCGCATCGATGCTTGCCAGCAAGGGGATAATACTCGTGAACTCAGCAGGCAACCTCGGCATGGGTCCCTGGAAGAAGATCACCTTCCCTGCCGATGCCGATGACATTCTGACCGTAGGAGCACTTAATCCTCAGAAGGAGAATGCTCCCTTCTGCGGTGTCGGTCCCACTCAAGACAAGCGCGTGAAGCCCGACGTGATGGCTCTCGGCAGTCCTGCAAGTCTTATCTCTGGCAGAGGCACGGTGGTGAGAGACATGGGTACGTCATTCTCCACACCTATAGTATGCGGGCTCGTGGCTTGTCTCTGGCAGGCACTGCCTGGGATGTCTGCGCTGGAGATAATAGACCTGGTGAGACAGACCAGCAGCCAGTATAAGGAACCGGACAATATCTACGGCTATGGCATACCCAACTTCTGGAGAGCATATATGATAGGAAAGGCGGGTATTAGAAGTCAGAAATAAGAGGATGGCGAAGAGCGGGAATCATTTAACACTATATGAACTCAACAAGCTCGTCAGGGACGTTATTGAGTACGAGATGCCAAATGAGTATTGGGTTGAGGCAGAGCTGTCGGAATGCAGGGAGACACGAGGGCACTGCTACATGGAACTCATCCAGAAAGACGAGCACAGCGCTACTCCCATCGCCAAGGCCTCAGCAAAATGCTGGGCATCGAAATGGATGCTTGTGCGCCCATATTTCGAGCGTACCACAGGACAGAGGCTGCATGCGGGGATGAAGGTACTGCTGAAGGTGTACCCACAGTTTCATGAGGCATACGGATTCTCGTGGATAGTGACCGACATCGACCCCACCTACACTCTCGGAGACATGGCCAGGAAGCGCCAGGAGATCATCCGCCAACTGAAGGAGCAGGGTATCTTCGACCTGCAGAAAGAGCTTCGTCTGCCTTTGTTCTGCCAGAACATAGCCGTCATCTCCAGCGAGACGGCCGCAGGCTATGGTGACTTCTGCAACCAGCTGGCTGACAATCCCTACGGCCTGAAGTTCAGCACCCGCCTCTTCCCTGCCATCATGCAGGGCGACGGGGTGGAGCAGAGCATCATCAGTGCCCTCAACCGCATCTACGACATCACCTCACAAAGTGTCAGACACTCTGTGAGGTTTGATGCAGTGGTGGTCATCCGTGGTGGAGGAGCCACGAGCGACATGTCTGGATTCGACACCCTGGCACTTGCAGAGAACGTGGCCAACTTTCCTCTGCCCATCATCACCGGCATAGGTCATGACAGAGACGAGAGCATCCTCGACATGGTGTCTCACACGAGGGTCAAGACCCCTACCGCAGCAGCGGCTTTCCTTATCGACCATCTCAAGAACGTACTTGACATCCTCAACGACTCGCAGGACAAGATGACCCGGCTGGCTCAGCAGCAACTTGTATATTATAAGTCACAGTTTGCCACCATTGCCGGAATACTGCCGCGACTCTTTTCCAATGTCAAGATCCGTCAGGAGGCTCGCCTCGATGCACTCAACGACAGCATCACCCACCTGGCACAAATGAAACTCTCATCATCGGGTTCCATGCTTACCACCATCTCCCAGCGGATTCCTATCCTACTCGACCGCAGGCTGATGTCAGAGAAGCACCGTCTGCAGCTGATAGAGGAAAGGACGAAGAGCCTCGACCCTGCCCTGTTGCTACAGCGAGGCTACAGCATCACACTGAAGAACGGCAAGGCAGTGCGCGATGCCAGTCAGCTTCAGCCGGGTGACACCATCGAGACCCGACTTGCCAAAGGCACAATACACTCAACGGTAATAGAGGAACAATAAGAAGAAAATACAATATTATGTCAAAAGAAATCAAATACGAAGAAGCCTTCGCACAGCTTCAGGACATCGTCAGGAAGATGGAGAACGATGAGTTCAGTATAGACGAAATCGCTGTGCAGCTGAAGACTGCACAGCGACTTATCAAGTTCTGCAAGGACAAGCTGACCAAGACAGAAGAGGAGATCTCAAAGATCCAGTCCGAACGCGAGTAGGTCTTAGAAATACAGACCCACGGCCAGCGACTTGAACTCAGGGCCTCTGTCCTTCTTCAGTACATTCATTGGCGAGTACTTGCAATATATGCCTAACTTGCCTACGTGTACGATACCCAGCACATCTACCGTCAGAGGGCGCTGACCGATCTTCTTGGTATAAACGTCTATCTCGTCGTCACCATCCTCATAATAGTTGTGTATGCGACCATAGAAGTTCCAGTTCAGCTGGGCACCGAGTGAGATGGCGAAGCTCTTGCCGAAGCGCTGCTTTATGAGCAGTGGCATACTAAGAGCAGTCGTGTGGATGTTTGACGACAGTTCTTTCATGTTAACGTCTGGCGTTCCTACGATAATGGTATTACCCAACTTGCCAAACACACTGTTATGCCCATCAAGTGTATATGTCCGCCAGTTGACACCAATACCGGCAGAGAGTGTTGTCTTCGAATTCTTCGGAGTGTAGTCATACTGCAGCGGTGTAAAGGTGATTTCCCAGGAGCGGAAAGGAGCGAAGTCCACACCGTTGGGAGCACCTGTGGGAATATCCACACCTACTGCAACGTGCAACGACCATCGGTCATCATCATCGGCACCTTTTGAAATCTTCACACCGCCGTCGTCGGTGATTACATCGTCAATACGAGCCTCGGTTCCGTTCTCTGCATTTGCTGTCATCGATACAGCCAAGAATGCCATCAATAGTAGTTTCTTCATCTTCTCCTAATATTTAATAATGTTAAAAACTGCGACAAAGATAGTCATTTTCTCTTTATTCCGCAAGAAAAGGTTAAGAAAAAACGACTTTTTATCTTTTTTTGTTGCTCAAAAACAAGATTTTGATTACTTTTGCAAACAGATAAGCGCAAAACGACATTAAAAAAGACATAAGCTAATGAAGAATTTAGATTGGGGTAGTCTGTCATTCGGCTACATGAAGACCGACTACAACGTACGTTGCTACTATCGCGACGGAAAGTGGGGAGAGATTGAGGTTTGTTCCGACGAGTACCTGAAACTGCACATGGCAGCCACTTGCCTGCACTACGGCCAGGAGGCTTTCGAGGGTCTGAAGGCCTACCGCTGCCCCGACGGTAAGGTGCGTGTGTTCCGTGTGGAAGAGAACGCTGCCCGTCTGCAGTCCACGTGCCGTGGCATCATGATGCCCGAGGTGAGCACAGAGCTGTTCACTGAGATGGTGAAGAAGGTGGTTCGCCTGAACCAGGAGTGGATTCCTACCTACGAGAGCGGAGCCACACTCTATATCCGTCCGCTGCTCATCGGTACAAGTGCCCAGGTGGGAGTTCATCCTGCCAAGGAGTACTGCTTCCTGATCTTCGTCACCCCGGTAGGCCCATATTTCAAGGGAGGCTTCGCTGCCAATCCTTACGTCATCATCCGTGACTACGACCGCAGTGCTCCTCTCGGAACGGGTAAATACAAGGTAGGCGGAAACTATGCTGCCTCCCTCTTTGCCAACAACCTCGCCCACGAGAAAGGCTATGCCTGCGAGTTCTACCTCGACGCAAAGGAGAAGAAGTACATTGACGAGTGCGGTGCAGCCAACTTCTTCGGTATCAAGGACAACACCTATATCACCCCTAAGTCAAGCTCTATCCTGCCTTCCATCACCAACAAGAGCCTTATGCAGGTGGCAGAGGACCTTGGCATGAAGGTGGAGCGTCGCCCTATCCCCGAGGAGGAGCTCGACACCTTCGAGGAGGCAGGTGCCTGCGGTACGGCTGCCGTGATCTCACCAATCTCCTACATCGACGACATCGACACCGGCAAGCGCTACTCCTTCGGTGAGAAGCCTGGTCCGATATCAAAGAAGCTCTTCGACACCCTCCGTGGCATCCAGTACGGAGAGATCGAGGACAAGCACGGCTGGACTACTGTTGTTATCGAATAGTGCATGGGAAAAGGCAAACTGGCGAAATTCGCTGACATGGAGACCTATGAGAACGTGTTCCAGTACCCTTATTCGGTAGTGGAACATGTTCCCTTTGACATGCAGGGCCGCTGGCACGAGCAGTATTTCAAGAATGACAACCCCATCGTGCTCGAGCTCGGATGCGGCAAGGGAGAGTACACTGTAGAGCTTGCAAGGCGCTACCCCGACAAGAACTTCATCGGAGTAGACATCAAGGGAGCCCGCATGTGGACCGGAGCCACACAGGCTATCCGCGAAGGCCTGAAGAACGTTGCCTTCCTCCGCACCAACATCGAGATCATCGAGCGGTTCTTTGCCCAGGACGAGGTGCAGGAGATATGGCTCACGTTCTCCGACCCGCAGATGAAGAATCCCCGCAAGCGCCTCACATCGACATACTTCATGCAGAGATACCGGAAGTTCCTCGTCGACGAAGGCGTCATTCATCTGAAGACCGACTCCAACTTCCTCTTCACCTATACGACATATATGGTGGAGAAGAATCACCTGCCAGTGCTGCTCTCCACCAAGGATCTCTATTCGGAAGCCCCTGACAGACAGGAGTTCTCCGAGGCCCGGGCCATCCAGACCTACTATGAGTCGATGTGGATAGCGCGAGGACTCAGCATCAAGTACATGAAGTGGCAACTGCGGCGGACAGGAGAGCTCGAAGAGCCCGACGTCGAGATAGAGCTCGACGACTACCGCTCGTACCACCGCTCAAAGAGAAGTTCATTGGAAAAAGCAAAATAACAGAACAATATGAAGAAACTTTTTACACTCGTACTTGCCCTGCTGCCATTGGTGGCAGCAGCACAGTCGAAGAATGTCACGGTAGATGCCGTAGGACAACTCTCAAAGCAGATTGAGAGCAGTGAGAAATTCAAGATTGCAGAGCTGAAGGTCAGCGGTCCGCTGAACAGTGCCGATATCAAGCTGCTCCAGCAGATAGTATGCCGCAGCAAGGCCAATGAGAAGAAGGGCGAATGCGTGGTGACGTCGGTAGACATCTCCGAGGTGGTATTCACCGAGGGGAAGAAAGCCCTGGCTACCAGCGAGATGCCCAACGGCCTCTTCTCCGGAGCTGAGAAGCTGATGAAGGTCATCCTGCCTCCTACAGTCACCAACATCAGCAAGAACTGCTTCAAAGGCTGCAAGTCACTGCCTCACGTCGACATTCCCGAGAGTGTCACGAAGATTGAGGATCAGGCATTCCAGGACTGCGAGAGTCTTTCTGCCATCAATATCCCGGGCAATGTGACCACTATCGGCAGCGAGGCTTTCGAAGGCTGCAAGGCTCTCCAGACTATCGAGATCCCGGAGGCAGTCACCGACCTTGGCTCACAGGCCTTCAATGGCTGTAAGGCACTCAGGAGTGCCGCTGTCAACGGTAAGATAAAGAAACTGAGCAATGAAGCATTCCGCAACTGCGACAACCTCACCGAAGTATCACTGCCCGACGGTCTTAAGACCATCGGCAACGATGCCTTCCGCGACTGTAAGAACCTCGCCTCCATCGTTCTCCCAGAGAGCACTGAGGAGATAGGCAACTCTGCCTTTGAGGACTGTCAGAATCTCTCATCGATAGAGATGAACAGCCTCGAGAAGATAGGCAGCAATGCCTTTGAGGACTGTAAGAGCCTGACGTCAGTCACCCTCGACAAGCTTTCCAAACTCGGCAGCAGTGCCTTCAAGAACTGCTCTGCCCTGAGCACCGTCAGTCTGCAGGGAAGCATCGAGAAGCTCAACTCCAACACGTTCCTCGGATGCACCAGCCTCACCTCGGTCAACATACCGTCGAACATCAATGAGATAGGCAGCAGTGCCTTCGAGAAGTGCCAGAGCCTGGCAGAGTTCGAGTTCCCCACATCACTGACCAAGATCGGTTCCGACGCATTCTCTAACTGCAGCAGCCTGCGCGAGGCAGTCATCCCCAACATGGTCAAGAGCATCGGCAGCAGCGCCTTTGAGGGTTGCACCAGCCTCGACAGTGTTGTCGTAGGCGGATTCCTGACAGAGATCGACAGCAAGACCTTCTATAAGTGCAACGCCCTGCGCCACATCACCCTTCCTGCGTCAGTGAAGAAGATCGGCACCAAGGCCTTCCAGGAGTGCAGCATGCTTCAGGGCATCGAACTACCGGCATCTCTCGTCACCATCGACGACGATGCCTTCGAGAAGTGCAGCATGCTTCAGGGCATCAAGCTGCCAGTGGCAGTGACGAGCATCGGAAGCGACGCTTTCCTGGAGTGTACCATGCTTGCCAAGGCAGAGCTGTCGGTAGCACTGAAGAAGATTGGCGGCTCGGCATTTGCCAAGTGCCCCTCACTGCGCGAGGTGATCCTCAACAGCCCTGCACCGCCATCCATCTCCAAGAGCACGTTCAAGGACGTTGTGAGCTGCACATTCTGGCTCCCCAAGAGCACCAAGACCCTTTACATGGCCAACAAGGACTGGGTGAAGGTTTACGTACTTAAGGAAAAGGAGTAAGCCATGACGTTATATCCGAAAATAATCCTCGACGCACTGGCCACGGTGACGTATGCCGGTACGAAGAAGAATCTCATCGACAGTGAAATGGTTGCCGATACCCCGGTGGTATCGGCACCCTCTTCGCCCGGTGCCCCCTGGAAGGTGCAGGTGGTGCTGGAGTTCCCCCGCGACACCGACCCCTTCCTGAAGTCTACCGTCAAGGCAGCAGAGGCAGCTGTCAGGTATCACTGCCGTAAGCTGGCAGAGGAGTCGGGCCCGTCGGAGTATTCCGATGAGGTAGAGGTCACCATAGCGACTGAGTTCAAGTCAGCCCCTCGCCCGGATGTCGGGCAGCTGCTTCCCGGTGTGAAGAACATCATAGCCGTAAGCAGCGGCAAGGGAGGCGTGGGCAAGAGCACGGTATCTGCCAACCTCGCCATCGCCCTGTCGCGCCTCGGATACCGTGTAGGACTGCTCGACACAGACATCTTCGGGCCCTCGATGCCAAAGATGTTCTGCGCTGAAGACGAGCGTCCGTATGCTGTCAAGAAAGACGGTCGCGACCTTATCTGTCCTATTGAGCGATACGGTGTAAAGCTCCTGAGCATCGGGTTCTTCGTGTCGCCCACCACCGCCACCCTCTGGCGTGGAGGCATGGCCACGAGTGCGCTGAAGCAGCTCATTGCCGATGCCGACTGGGGAGAGCTCGACTATTTCATCCTCGACACCCCTCCCGGCACGAGCGACATCCACCTCACACTGCTGCAGACGCTGCCCATCACGGGGGCTGTCATCGTCAGCACCCCACAGCAGGTGGCCCTTGCCGATGCCCGCAAAGGTATCGACATGTACCGCAACGAGAAAGTGAACGTGCCCATCCTCGGTCTCGTCGAGAACATGGCATGGTTCACCCCTGCCGAACTGCCCGACAGCAGATACTACATCTTTGGCAGGGAAGGCTGCAAGCACCTTGCCGAGGAGATGGGCGTGCCCCTGCTGGCACAGATACCTCTCGTGCAGAGCATCTGCGACAATGGCGATGCAGGCACTCCGGCAGCCCTCAGCAGCGACACTGCCACAGGACTGGCATTCATCAACCTTGCCCAGTCGGTGGTGACAGTGGTCAACCGGCGCAACAAGGAGCAGCCAAAGACAAAGATCGTCGGAATGAAATAGAAAGATTATCCACAGTGGAAATATCTCGTCACGAGCTTCTGGATCTCGTCGGGATAACCCTCGATATCCTTTCTCAGTGTCTTGTCATCGAAGGCACGCAGCTGAGCGATGATACCGTCGATCATGGCAGGAGAGAACACACCATACTCCTCAAACACCCTGCGCTGCTGCTCCAGACAGTCAGCAGAGGCGACGCATGAGTCGGGCAGCTGTGCGAGAGTGGCCAGGCGATCGGCATTCTCCGCTGCATGGATATTCACATCGACGTATGTGCGCTCTGCCACCTCAAGGGCATCGTCCATCTCGAAGCCGTGACGACAGGCCACACAGAGACCTGCGAGCAACTGATACAGATCGGCACTTCCGTCGGGAGAGCGCATCTCCACCGTCTGCTTGATGCTGGTGTCATAGTTCGTCTCCGGCTCCAGGGGATTGGCAGCATGACTCATGTCTACGTCAGAAGCCCACCCAAGAGGCACACGCACGAGCACCGAACGGTTGCGGTCGCCCCAGCACACATTAGTGGGAGCCTCCTGATGGGGCACGAGACGGAAGTAGCTGGTAGGATTCTTGTTGCCGAAGGCAGTGATGGATGGTGCGAGGTCCATCATACCGGCTATCATCCTGCGGGCTGCCTCGGAGAGCACACCGCCAGAGAGCATCTGGTTTCTTCCGTCCTTTGTCATACGCATGTGGATATGCAGTCCGGAGCCTGCCTTACCGGTGGTGATCTTGGGTGCGAAGGTGACGTCGTAGCCCATCTGATAGCCTAAGTTGCGGATGATCCACTTTGCGAGCATCAGCTGGTCTGCAGCCTGCTCCACGGGCACGGGCAGGAACTCTATCTCGTTCTGCTCGTAGTTCTTACCGTCGATGGTGAAGTTGCCCACCTCGGAGTGACCGTACTTGATCTGTCCGCCTGCCTGGGCGATATACTGCATGCAGCGGGTACGGAACTCATTGGCCTTGGCATACGGGGCTGACTCATGGTAGCCTCGCTGGTCCTGGGCAGGGAACACTCCCTCATCGTCGGAGATGACATAGTACTCCAGCTCGCCCATCGCCTGATACTCCATGCCCGTCACCTCACGGAAGGCCTCAGCTGCCTTGTGGAGGGTGTACTC
>DGTJ01000025.1 GCA_002393725.1 Prevotella sp. UBA4339
GCCGAACAGGTATCAACATGAAGGCAGAGACTACTGTCCGCCTGGCCCGTGACTGCCAGAACATCGTGGCCATCAAGGAGGCCAGCGGTTCGCTGGAGCAGGTGGACGAAATCCTGAAGAATGCTCCGAAAGACTTTGCCGTCATCAGTGGCGACGATGCCTTGACCTATCCGATGGTGGCATGCGGTGCTGTGGGCGTGATTTCTGTGATCGGCAATGCTCTGCCTCGTGAGTTCTCCAAGATGTTGCGACTGGAATTTAACAATGAGTTTGCCGCTGCCCGCAAGATTCATCATAAGTTTACCGACCTTTTCTCCTTACTCTTCGTTGATGGCAACCCAGCCGGTGTGAAGGCCATGCTTTCCGAGATGGGCTTCATCGAGAATGTGCTCCGTCTGCCGTTGGTGCCAACGCGAATCACGACCAAGCAGCGCATTTCCGAAATCTTAAAGGAGCTTTAGGCCATGGATGAAAGGAGAATTATTCATGAGATTACGCCCTTGATGGGTAAGGACGTGCTATATATAGCCGACCGTCACAAGAAAGAGTTTACCTATCCGATACATAATCATGAGGTTTTCGAACTGAACTTCGTGGAGCATGCACCGGGAGTGCGCCGCATCGTGGGCGATAGCAATGAGATTATCGGTGAATATGACTTGGTGCTGATCACCTCACCCGATTTGGAACACGTCTGGGAGCAGAACACCTGTACGAGCGAGGATATCCGCGAGGTGACCGTTCAGTTCGACCTGGGCATGAGCGAGGACTCGCTCTTTGGGCGCAATCCCTTCATGTCAGTACGCAAGATGATGAACGAGGCCCGCAAAGGCATTTGCTTCCCCATTAGCGCCATCATGAAGGTCTATAAGGAGATTGACACGCTCTCGTCAATTCAGGATGGTTTCTATGCCGTGATGCAGTTCATGACGATTCTCTACGAACTCTCCAAATGTGATGGTATCCGCACGCTGGCCAGCTCAAGCTATGCCAAGGTGGCCGTGCAGGATGATTCGCGCCGCATCCTGAAGGTGAAGAATTTCATCGCCCAGAACTATATGGACGAACTGCGGCTGGGACAGCTGGCTGATATTGCCGGTATGAGTCCTTCGGCGTTCAGTAGGTTCTTCAAGTTGCACACCGGACGCAACCTTTCTGACTATATTATTGACATTCGTCTGGGTTATGCTGCCCGGCTGCTCGTGGACACGAGCCGAAGTGTGTCTGAAATCTCATTCGATTGCGGTTTCAATAATCTGAGCAACTTCAACCGCATCTTCAAGCGCAAGAAGTCATGCTCGCCTACGGAGTTCCGTGAGAACTATCACAAGACACGAATTATCGTTTAATAACACTAATCATATGAAAAATTATCTCGTGCTAATAGGTTTGCTATTGGCTTCTTCTTCGGTGGCTAAGGATTACAAGGTCGTTTCACCCGATGGCAAGATCAAGGTGACTGTCAATGACCGCCAACAGCTTCGCTGGCAGATTGACCATGAGCAGACCTGCGTTCTCATGCCTTCGGCTATGGGTTTCGACGGCAAGGTGAAAAAAGTGAAGAAGGGAAAGGTCAGCCAGACGATTCCAACGCCTTTTTACAAGAAGTCCTCGGTGAAGGATGAATACAACTTGCTGACCTTGAAATTGCAGGACTTTGACCTTGAGGTACGTGCATACAACATTGGTGCGGCTTATCGTTTTGTCTATCGCGGCAATCACCCGATAGATATAAACAAGGAATCGAGCGAGTTTCGTTTCTCGGATGATTATCAGGCATTTGTGCCTTACGTGAATGATAACCGTGGAGGCGAACGCTATTGCTATTCATTCGAGTCATACTATGATGAGCAGCGTCTCTCGCAGATGTTTCCCGACTCTATAGCCATCACGCCGTTGGCCCTGTGTCTGCCTGATGGAAAGAAAGCCGTGGTGATGGAGACAGGTGTGGAAAACTATCCCGGCATGTTCTTGAAGAAAGGGCAGGGCCATACGCTCGTCACCGAGTTTGCTCCCGTTCCTTTAGAAGAAAAGATTGGCGGTTTTGACCGACTGAATCTGGTTCCCACCAAGCGCGCACCTTATATCGCTCGTTTGGAAGGCCCTCAGGCATTGCCTTGGAGAATCGTGCTCGTCACGGAAGAGGACAGCCAGTTGCTAAATTGCGACATGGGTCAGCTGCTGGCTCCCCAATGCCGGTTGAAGGATGTTTCATGGATTAAGCCGGGCAAAGTGGCATGGGACTGGTGGAACAACTGGAACCTGACGGGCGTGCCATTCCATGCCGGTGTGAACACCGATACCTATAAATATTATATAGACTTTGCCAAGAAGTATAATCTGGAATATGTCATTATCGATGAAGGATGGAGCGGCAGGGAGAGCCTGATGGAAGACCTGAATCCCGATATTGACGTGCCTGCCGTTTTGGAGTATGCCCATAAGCAGGGGGTACGCATTATCCTATGGGCTTCGTGGCGGAGTCTGCTCAATGATACCGAGAAGGTGATGAAACACTATGCCGATCTGGGTGTCTGCGGATTTAAAGTGGACTTCTTTGACAGGGATGACCAGCGCGTCATTCGTTCAAGCTATGAGATTGCTGCCATGGCTGCCAAGCATCATCTGTTGGTTGACTACCATGG
>DGTJ01000131.1:0-26381 GCA_002393725.1 Prevotella sp. UBA4339
ACAATGCCCTGTTTGTGGTCAGCAGCTTTGTCGCCGACTGGGACAGCAGAATATTCACCGACCTTGTCTTGCATTATGATGTGATTTCCGACCCCAACCAAGGCCATTATTATCTGCACGACTGCTATCCCGCACAGTTTATAGATACTAATGAGGTGAAGGCAAACATCAAGAAGAATGCCGGGCAGTGGGAACTTTTCACTTATTACCTGGAAAGCAAGGGCAAGCTGAGAAAATAGCCTTCGATCATGGGGATTCCAAAGCCGGGAGCGCACGACTGTACGGCGATTGTGCCGAGTACGCTGGTGATGACTGTGGCGATGAACTTGAGCACCTTGGCTACGTTGTTCCAATTGATCTTAATCATAGGGCTGAATGTTTTGTTTCTACGGACTATAGGAAAATAGGATTTTGGATTTTAGGGGATTTAGAGGATGTCTAAGGCCTGGCAGGCAGACCTTAGACTGCCAGACCGTCAGACGTCAGCGATCAATTACCGTCACCATCTGCGGAATCGCTCGGAGTGGTGGCTACACGGCCGTACCACTTGCCGAACGACTTGCTGTCCTAGATCTTGTTCTGCGATACTTTGATAAATACTGGCATAACTTGAAATTCTTAAAGAGTTAAACATAGGCTTTGAGCTTTGCGCATTGCTCTGTGATCTCTGAATCACGATGCAAAGATACGACATCGGCGGAGGGCACTGTCTGCTTTTGACGCGTTTTGCAGGGAAAAAATCTATTTTTTAACAGTGGGCTGTTATTTTTGGTAATGAAAGAAATGTGAATAATGCGCAGAAATTTTATCCAGAAATAAATAAATAATTCAAATTTCGCAAACTCGCTTGCTCTTTGTAGACAGGGAGTTCAGGCAGTTCCGGCGGGCGAGGTATTCCTGCTCTTCCTTCCAGGAGGCGACGATGAGATCCCGGATGGGCGAGGCGCCGAGGGCTCTCTGGTCCTGCAGTTCGGGAGGCAGGTCGATGCAGTAGTCTTCGCAAAGGAATCTGACTGCCTGTGGCGGCAGCTTCTTGGCGTTGGGACTGATGCCCATGGCATCGAGGATGTGACGGCGGGTGGCCAGGTAGCGGGTGAACGTCCTCGGGCTGACGTCGGCCAGCCGGGCAAGCTCACTCTTGCTGATGAAGCGGTTCTTGTCGTAGTAGTTGACCATAGGGATGAAAAACTGTTTTGATTTTAGTGAAAAATGAAAGTTGCCTGATCCGGGGTGAATAGTGGCACTATTCGGGTCGAAAAGTGGCACTTTTCTCTCTGAAACCTCAAATGTATATAATACATTTGTGTAACGAGTGTAACGAGAATATATAACTTTCATATAGGAAAAATATTTGGTTAGAGATAAATATATGTATTATTAGAGAAGTTAGTAAAACTCATAGCACTCGTTACATTTTTGGCCCGTTTTCAGAATGGCAAATTCTGCTCTATCTGTTTGTCATTCAGCATGTTAGAGATAGTAAGCTGTGACTCGTTTGAGTCCATCTCAACTAAGCTGTAAAAACACCCCTTACTATTGCGTTCGGAGTTGAAGCCGAGTTTTTTCAATACAAGGCTTACACGACGCGAGCTGATGTTTTGGCGACCATAGGAGATCATCTGTGCGATTGTTGCTGAGCTATAGTGCTTGCAGATTTCACCGCGCCTGGGCTTGCGGAAACGCTGGATGATAAGCTGCTCTTCGTCGGAGACGACTCTGAAATACTCATTCTGCCGTTTCATGCGGTTCTCCTCCTGCTTGTTAAACCAATAGGCAAAGCCGTCATAGTACTCATCGCGCAGCTGTGCATAGAGCTGTTCGTAGTCGAAGTCCCATACCCGCGGATCGTCAATTGTGTCAACACGGAAGCATAGCCAGCGGCGGTTGCCGGTGTCGTCGGTGAGAAACCGTTCCTGGTTGCCCGTGGCACAGAGTGACGCCAGGCGGTGCTTGACACATACAAACTTGTCGTAGGGCCGTCTGACCTTGAGGGTCATCTTCGTGGAGAGCGACTTCAGCTCGGCATTGTCGCGGTCCTTGAACATGTCGATCTCCTCGATCTCTACCAGGCAGTTCTCTACGAGGGAGATATGGTCGTCCTTCTGTGAGAAGGAGTTGCTGGAGTTCTCAAGGTAATATTGTCGCAGCGGTGGCGGCAGCAGGTAGCGGAAGAAGGTGGTCTTGTAAACTCCCTGTGGACCGATGAGGGTGAAGATCGTCTCGTTGCAGATGTCATCGCTCAGCCAGTCGGCAACGGTGGCGACGAGCCACTTGTGCAAAGCCCATTCCATCAGTTCAACAGCCTGCTCTGGAGTCTGTCCGTCCTGTACCGGGTCCAGGTGCAGGTGGCCTGCCAGCTCAGCGACCCGATCCGACTTGTCCCAGGCGGGCAGCTGCTTCACATAGTCGCGGACGGGATGGATGCGGTGGGCATAGTCGCTGCTTATGATGTCTTTCACGTCGTTTTTAAGCACCCGCTTGCCGGTGTCGGTGGCTATCAGCTTGCGCAGGGTGCATATCACGGAGTCGTCCATCTGCTGCCAGTCACCGTTGCCGTCAAGGTAGACTGTCTGGTCGGTAATAAGGTTGTAGACGACCTCCACCTTGTTGTCTCTGAACCACTTCACAATCTCCGGGAGGGTAATCATCGACACCTCCCTGCCGTGGCCAGTCTTGTTGAGCCGCCACCGTCCATGCTCTTCCTGGCGGTGCTGATACACCCAGCGGATTATCCCGTCGCGCTGTTTATGGTCGTAGTCGCTCCAGTTTTGCGATGCCCACTCCAGCAGTTCATCGAGAGGGGTGCCGAAGTGGTTGAAGAGGTGGGAGGCATGCATCACGTAATGGTGGTGGGTGCCCTTGCCATACTGTATGTTACGCTTGGCGAGCATCTGCTCCACGACAGTCCAGGCCGTCTCTGCATTGGCATGATGCGACCCCGCCGGGTATTCCTTGCGACGCTTGCCTGGCTCCGTGTCTGGCGCCGTGTTGGCAGCTGCCGCCTCGTCGTCTGATATCAGGAAGGGCTCTGCCTCCAGGTTGAGACAGGCGTTCTGGTCGTGGGCGATGCCGCTCAGGCGGTTAAGGTTTGAGCACTGTCCGTCGTAGGGCACTCCACAGAGGTCGCTGTAATACTGGTTACCCTTCCTGTAGGCAGCGCGATAGAGTATGGCGTTCTCCGGCGCATGTCCTGAAGAGTCGGCATAGCAGAAGATGATACGGAAGCCCTCGCCGCTGACGGTCTCATAGGCCAGGATGGTGTGGGGGTCAGAGAATATGTTCCGCCTGGCTTCTTCCATCTTCTCTGTACTCACGTGATCGATGTCGCAGATGGACAGGCCCGTGACCTTTGTGACATGGGTGACCTGCTTGCCTTTGCCGTTGAACAGCACCGCTACGGAGAATGCCGGCATGATGGAGTCCTTCACCTTATGGTTGGCTTCTTCGCGGCTTACTGTCTTGGCAAGATGGCGGTATAGCCTTGTCTTGTCATTTACGCTCTGGTCTTGTCTGATCCACCATGTTACGGTCTCGAGATTGACAGCCTTGCTGTCATAGGACTGAAGGTCCTTGAAAATGCTTACTTTGATGTCTCCTAAATTCATAGCTTTACGTGTTATTGTACTTCTTGTTTTTTCTTTTCTTCCTTCTTAAACATACTGTTGAGTTTGTCGATGGTTCCGTCATCAGCCATTCTGACGATTAAATCACCAATGTGATTCCTATCATCCTTGAATTCATGTACTTTCTCTGTGTTTTTGCATACAAGCGCATAGTTGAAAATCATGCGTATGGCATGCTGGAGACTGATTTCCTGCAGAGGATTCTGCGTAGAAAACAGATGAGGACTGAAGTGACCGTTGGCTACCATTTGATTCTGATAACCACGCCTGTTATTTTTTAGATACAGGAAGGCCTTGAAGACCCATAGATTGATTAAGTCTGATTTGTTCATAATTGTACCATTATTAAGTTTGCATTTTGTATGTTTGTTTTATTGCCCGTAAAGGTAGCAACTTTTGTAAAGATAATATTGCTAACAATGTTAGCAATATGTTAAAAAATAGAATGCAAATTTAACATGGTTTACACGTTATTAACGCAAATAGCCTGATTCCGATTATTCACGATAATCCACGAATAATCATATCCACGGTCGATCAAGGGGATTTCTAAGACAAAACCAAGAATGAGGCACTTAATAAATGTTAAGGAGCCTCATTTTCTTTGTTTTAGGGCTTGTGGCAACAGATTTTCTGTAGCGAAAGGAGGACATAATTCCGTTTTCGTTACAAAATGACGCGGTCTTGTTCTTTTAATAGCAGTACTGTCCTTGATTTCTAATTAGTGAACCGCATCCACCTACTGAGCAAGACTAAAGTGACAGGAGGCACTCCTGCCTTAGTTCACTCACTCCTCAGTGTTATGTGTCTCGGCCTGTGCTTTGTCCAGTCCTCTCAGCTCAAAGATCCTTGCCCGTTTGGCTACGGAGAACATCTCCCTGACGAGTTTGAATTTGACGGCATTCAGGGCCTTCTTCTGTATATCTTTGTCCTTTGGCTTGTTTCCTAATTTACGTTCGTACAATTGTCTTATCTCTGCGCTCAGTTCAATCGCATGCAAGGCAGCCATCGACAGGTCAGCTTTCGCCTGGAGGTCGGCATGCGGTGATGGTCGTCGTCGCCATTGGACACTTGTGCCTGATGAGTGTTCCGACGGGGCTACGCCAACATACTTCGCATATTGTCTTGCAGTCTCAAATGCCGTAAAGTTCTGGGTATTGGCAATCGTGTTGACGGCATTGACGAAGCCGATGCCAGGGATGGAGTTCAGAAGTCTGTAGGTAGTATAGATTTCTTCATCCTGTACTATCACGTCGGCAATCTGCTGCTCCACCTGTTCGATTTCCGCCTTGTAGAGGTCTATGAGCTTCTGCAGGTGCTTCTCTTCGCTCTTAGACTTGGCGACCTTCTGGCGGTTCTCGCAGGCCACGCGCTGCTGCACGAGGAACTTGCGCTCGCTCTTGAGGTCCTTCAGCTGCTGCAGGGCCTTTGAAGGCAGCACGCGCAACTTGATGCATTCCGTTCCGTTGAAGCGGAACAGGTAGTCTGCAATCTTTGCAGAGTCGATCTTGTCGTTCTTGTCATGGGGGCCACGCTGATAGTGTTTCACCACCGTTGTTGGCAGCATGGTGTAGCTGACTTGCTTCTTAGTCAGGAACTGCTCAAGCGCGTCGGAGTAATAGCCTGTAAATTCCAGACCGAAGAGCGTGTCCTTCGTCTTCATGCCCTGCTCCTTTGCCCATCTGAACAAGTCTTTAAAGCCCTGCTTGTCGTTCCTCACCTGGACATGGGGAAACTTGTTGATCACTTCGCCTGCGACGAAAATCGAGGCGTCAAGCGTCTTTTTCGAGACATCAATGCCGATAAACCAATTTTTATTCATACCTTTGCGGTGTTTAAGTTACGGGAGAGGCAGCGTGCAGGGCTGTAAGCCAGATCTTTTAAAGGCGTGTTACGGGCACGTCAATTCTCTAACAGGTACTGCGGTCATGTACATGGGCAGGGGAGACTAAATCACACTCAAGGGCTTTGTCTAAGGACAAGATAGTTCACTACCTCCGCCCTGCCCCTCACCTTTTTGTTGAAAACCGGGTGCAAAGTTAGTGAAAAAACGGGAAAGGCGGGCGTCCTAATCCCCTTGGAGGCATGGAAACGGCTTGACAGGTCTCTGGTTCACGCCCGCCTTTTAGATTACTTCTTTCCGTATTCTTCCATCTCTACATAAGGCTTCTGCCTCCTGATGACGGCAAACATACGCAGTACTATTTTGAATTTGACGGCATTGAGCACCACGCCGGAATGTTTCCCTTCGGTCTTCCTCCGGAGCCAGTATGCCCTGATGCCCTTGTCATAGTGTATGGCGTGGAGTGCCGCCATCGACAGGTCTGCCTTGGCCTGTGTGAATCCCTTCCTGCCTACGTGGTCGCTGCCCTGTATGCTCACACCCGACTCCTTTCTGCCAGGGGCTATGCCGATATAGCAGGCATAGCGGCGGGGATTGGTGATTGAAGTGAAGTTCTCCGTCAGCACTACGGTCTCGGCAGCGACTACCAAACCTATGCCTTTGATGGAGAGAAGCAGGTCGTAGCTTCTCCTGATGTCCGCATCCTCCCTGATGATGGTCTCCATTTCCTTGCTGGTCTGGAGGGTTTTCTCCGTCAGGCTTGCCAGCTCAGCCTCTTTCCTGTGTCGTGAGGCCTCTGTGTCGTATTTGCCTATATCATGAAGCTGCTGCTTGTACAGCGCAGACTGCTTGACGTATTGTCTGCGCTCGGCAAGCAGGCGTTTCAGCTTGAAGTAGGCATCTGATGGAAGGTGTGAGGGCTTGCGGCGTATCTTCATAGAGTGCTCCTTGCAGTATATCGCTATGCGGAAAGAGTCCATCTCGTCAGTCTTGATGCGGTCCAGCGCACGCTCATTCTCTCCAAGGTCTGGCTCAAAGCGGTGCATCTTGCGGGGAGATACCATGCCATAGACAATCTTCATGCGCTCCAGCCATTGGCGGAACTCTTGACTGTACAGCCCTGTGTACTCCATACAGAAGATACACGTCCCTTTGCCTACACAAAGCCTGTCCAGCCACCTACCCAGCTGGGCGAATCCTCTCTCATCGTTGTCAACTCGGATGTGGCCATGCTTCCAGTCAACATCAATACCGTCATAATAGGCGATGTCAAGCCAGTGCTTCGACACGTCAACCCCAAAGTACAGTTTGTCACTCATCTCTTTTTCCTTTACAAATTAACTATATAAAGGAATCTGAAGAAGGACAAGGGAGGACTTTGCCTGAATCCCTTTACGGAGCACATCCCAAAAAGTTATCAGTTCGCATTAAACTTCCTTCACACTTGGACCTACTCAGATTCCAAGGTGCAAAGGTAAAAGACAGGTCGCGTGATCTGGCTTTAGCCAGTATCATGGACCTGTCTTTTTACTTTTATGGTTGCAAAAACACAAATAAAGGTTGAAACACGCAAATATTCCAACCTTAAAGTTGTATTTTTGGCTACTATTTCACATTTTCAGCACAATTAAAGGCAAAATACACCAATTTTTCACAAATACTGATCCCATTGAGAAATAACCTATAATTTGAAATACATCTCTGCCATTGTTTTAAGTTGCTCAGCAGTAAGATTGGCAATGCCAGTCTTTTCTATCATTGCATATTCTTCTTTGTTCTTACCTATGACATACTTACGCTCTTTGCCGTCGATGGTTGCAATGAGGTGGAAGTTACCCTTGTATGCTTGCTCGATACGAATATTGGAAACCGTATGACCATTGATGACTTCTGATGAAATATCAGTTTCTTCCCACTCACCCCATGCTTTCAGATGGTCAATAATTGTTGCTTCTACCCTACCCGCCCATTGCTCTGAAACACCGTATTTCATGGCTATGTTACGGAACTGCTTGAGCGATGCAACCACATCATGGATGATAGCATCAGGGCGGCGTATACCATTATCACGGGCAAACTGGATGGCGTCGTCACGAGTGATATTCCGAAGCTTTGTCCTGATATATAGGCAGTGGTCTTCATTGGGCAGGAAACCACCATTGTATATGATATAAGTAATGTCGTAGGCTGGTGACAGTCGCCAAGTTCCATCCTCGTTCATGATAAACGAGAAGTTCTTATTGTGATCATCGGTATTATTAGCCAGTATATTGAAAACCATTCTTCGAAATACCTCCTGGCAATCTGCTTCTGGAAGATGAAGTTTGCGACATACTATTAACAGCTGCTCGTAACTATCGGCATCAGGATAAATTGCTGCTAATGTTTGAGTATAGATTTTTCTTTCTCCATCACGGTCAAAGCGTTTGGTCAAAAAATGATTATTGCCTTCAACTGGATAGAGTTCTGACTGCATCATCTGGATTCCGGCCTTTATTGCCAATTCATAATAGGTCATCTCCAATTCTGCGGAACTATATTGAGAATTACCAAACTTCAAGATATAGTAATCGAAGTCTTTCAGGCCAGAAATCTGCCCACTACGTATCTCACCATTTTTGCGGTTGATGGCAATGATGGCTTTAGGCTGACGACCTCCAGCAGAGGTGCCGACTGTCAATAACGACTGCATCGTAATGGATTCGTCAGGCAAGATACGCGCATTCTCTCTGTCCGTATAGATTCGCATAGCCAAGTCTGCCAAAGATTTCATGTCTATCTTTGTGGCTTTCCGCTCGCGAGACAGTTCTGGTTCAAATTCCAAAGCACCCATACCTCGTTTACCGATGAATGAGAGTTTATCCAAAGGAGTGATGTCGGCATTTGCCAAATGGTTCTGCTGTCGCCAAAGGTCAAAGAGTTGATTACCCCAGGCATCAGGCAATGAATCTGCAACAAAGGCTGGCAACTTCTGATATATCTTAGCATCCTCGCCCCAAACTGGAGCAAGAGCACGGACTCCATCTATAGGAGCAACTAATGGAGAAATGTTCACTCCTTTCTTGATGAAGTAAGGATTATATATAAAATAAGACAGATGGCGACGTTCATCCCAAGCCAGCCTTCCAATCTCTTCTCCCCATAGGATTACTTTCAATGTCTTCGTCATATCGGTTTACTTCTTAGGGTGACGGATTCTTTGTGCCTTCTTTTCTTCCTTGCGGATGAGGTAAGGCGATTCTGGCAATTCAGGCATAAGATCATCCAAGGCATTCACCTGACCAACCACCTTCAGAAGCAGGATGAATGTTGACAGCGACAGATTACCTGCCGTACCATTCTCAAACTTATAGATGGTAGTCAGTCCGATACCAGACTGTTCCGCAACCTCCTTTTGAGTGAGATTGCATCGCATCCTGTACTCCTTGAAACGCTCACCAAGCAACCGTACAAGTTCTGGTGTAGAATATTCATAAAAGTCTGCCATAATTACTATATTTTATATTCAGCAAAGTGATAATTATATGCAAAATTTGCCATTACACTCACTTTATTACCATTTACAGGTGCAAAAATAGGATAAATTTTGCAATTTACCAAACTTTTTCGGATAAATGTGCGAATATTGAGAGATTTTTCGTACCTTTGCAAGCGAGAGGTCAAGTGGACACTTTCTTGCTCTGGCAAGCGACTTTGTCGATTACGCAGACTTTGAAAGACTGGAATTTACACATAAGCATATCGGATGAGTAATTGCATTTTCTTACTTAGATAATCCGCTCTCACTCGACCATTTGCAAGCAAGCTTGCATGGTTCTCGCTTACTCGCGGATTTGTACCGTTTTATGCTTATCGTGCTGACAGTGAAGATTATATAAATGTTGCATCGGAAAGTAGATTTTGCGCCGGGAAGTAGGTTTCGCGCGGAAAAGTGAACCCACAGCAAAGATTGTCATAAAGATCTAATAGGGATTATAGATAAATAAACGAAACTTAATGATGAAGAGAATAGTACTTATCACCATCAGCTTCCTGTGTTCAATAGTACTTCAGGCACAGGATGTAGAGGCATTCGTGGACAAGCAACTGCAGGCTTATCCACAATTACGCCTGCTCGACCTGTACAAGTCGTGCTTTCAGGACTATATGGGAGCGGAGCATCTTGTCTCGGACAGACAGAAAGTGAAAGCCTATCTTGACGACGAACTCAGCACTACTACGCTTGCCGACCTTATGCCGTGGAGCTACGAGCCTTGCGGCATAGACGGTAATTACTACCGTGTCAGCATCAGGACTATCAAGGAGAATGTCATTTCAGAGGACATGCTCCTCGATGCCTTTATCCGCAGTGCCAACAGCAAGGAGCGTCCATCCGTTGAATCCTGGAGGGAGCGATGGAATATGATCGTCTGTAAGATTGACCAAATGCAGCTCGGGCTTCCTCATTATCAGCAGGACAAGGCTTTCATTGACAGCATCTTGTCAACCGGCAGATATGCTATCAGCCATTCTCCGGAATATCGCGAGGCTTACCATCCACACTACAGGATTGTAGAGCGCGTTATCTTTGAACGTGAATTAAAGCCATACCTGGAGGCAGCGCGCACAGTCAGATAGATTAATCAAGCTCAATCCGCCCTCCTGACGATGGCGCTGATGGTATGGGCGATGGTACGCAGGTGAAGGTTCTTGCCCAATACGATCAGCAGTACGGCTGAAAGGATGAGTATGATGCCGATGACGAGGCGGAAGGTGAGTGACTCGTCAAACACCATCACACCGATGGCTACGGCTGTCAGCGGCTCCAAGGCTCCCATGATGGCCGTTGGCGTGGCTCCTACTTCATGGACGGCGATGGTCATGAATACCAGCGACAGCACCGTTGGCACCAAGCCCAGCCAACAGGCAAAGAACCAGGCACGGGGCGATGGCGGCAACATCAGATGCAGCTCGGGCGAGGTAAAGGAATAGGCCAGAAGCGAAAGCATGCATATCAGCAGCACGTAGAATGTGAGTTTCAATGATGACATGCGGATGCTCGACTGATTGACTACTACGATATAGACGGCATAAGTCAGCGAGGAGATCATCACCAGCAGCACTCCCATCGCACTGAGTGACACGCCTTCGCCACCCCGGTAAAGAAGGCCGATGCCGGCTAATGCGAAGAGGATGGCCGTGACCGTTGAAGCCGTAACCTTCTCCATGAAGAATGAGGCCATTATGACGGCCACCATCACTGGATAGACGAACAGGATGGTGGAGGCTATGCCGGCATCCATAAACCGGAAACTCTGATAGTACGTGATGCTCGATGCAGCGAAGAGCAGTCCGAGTGATCCAAGCGTCTTCAGTTCACTGCCGCTGATTCTGAAAGACTTACGCTCCACCAGCAGTATCACCGCCAGCATCAGCACCGCCGTTGAGAAGCGGTAAAAGAGCACGGAAGAGGTATTCACGCCCTCCTCATAGAGTGGCAGGGCACCAAACGGATTAGTGCCATAACAGACAGCTGCCAGTATGCCGCAGATGATTCCTTTATGTCTCATTTCCTGATAATCGTTACAACGTTAAGTGTTTCATCGGGTGACCGCCCCACAGGCTGTCATTTACATATCTGAAGCCTACAGAGGCATACAGGGCCTCGCCAGCAGGATTGCCCTTATCCACCAACAGTCCCACACAGGGCAGCCCCATCCTGTCTGCCCGCTCCTTGACGGCTTTCAGAAGCTGCCTGGCAATGCCTTGGCGACGATATGCCGGCAGTACGGCAAGTGAGTCAAGATAGAGTTCGCCAGCCTGAGTCTCATCGTCCATCCCCGAATGATCCTTGCCGATGCATTCCTTTGCGGCTTGTATGAATGCCCGGCGCAACTCATGCAAGCGGGCACCGTCATAACTGACTGCAATACCTACCATACGATCCTCATCCATCGCCGCCAGCGCATTCCTGTAACTGTATTGCGAATCCTCCCGCTCAACGAGCATGGTCATCATCCTGAGGAAGTCGGGTAGTCCATGCCCTACCCCACAGAAGTGCATACAGCACTCGTCTGTCATCGCCATCATTATCAGCCGGGCTATATCTGCCGACTGCGCTTTTGTCGCCTCTCGTATCTCAATCATCGTCTAAAAACTCGTCTCCTTTTTTTTCTCACCATCGGTTCTATCAAGGCTTCTCAGCCTTCGAAGAGCATCGTCCGCCTGAACATTGCCTGCAAGGGCAACTTACTGTAGTCTCGAGCAAAGCGGAATATGTCTTTGTCATAGCGGATCACATTTACGACTGCAAAGGTAAGAAGAATTTTCCAATCTACCAAATTCTCCTTGTTAATTTCGAATCAAATTCCACATTTCTTTTTAGATACAAAACAAGCATTCAACCTATGGCAGGGTTTAAGTAAAAACCATGGCTCAACGGCAAAATGCCGTCAATTGATGCTGAGAATCGCCCCAAATCGGAGACGAGAATTTGGAGGGTTGCGAAATATTTCGTACCTTTGCAGCGTCAAACTTATCTCTTGCGGTTCACATACTGGCTTGGCGACTCGCCAAAGTATCTCTTAAACATGCGGGTGAAATGCTGAGGATATTCAAAGCCCAGTTGCTCTGATATTGAGGTGATGCCCTTCCCGCTGATGAGCAGCTTCTGGGCCTCGCTCATTACGAATCGGCGGATGATGTTCCCCGCAGTATCTTCTGTCATCTGCCGTATCAAGTCACCAAAGTAGTTGGTCGACAGAAACAGCTCCTGAGCACAATATTTCACCGTAGGCAGTCCATGAGTACGTTGCAGTCCCTCATCGTAATACCGCCTCAGGAGATTTTCAAATCGCGTGAGCAGGTCGCTTGAAGACTGTATCTGCATAGACAGCTGGCTGGCATAGTATCGCGCTATATGCTCAAGTATCAGCTGAAGGTATGCCACGATGATATGCTGTGTGTGGCCGTCATCACATGCAAGCTCCTTCCTCATGGCCTCCATCAGGCTGACGATCGTAAGCCTCTGCTCAGCATTCATCAGCAGCGCCTCGTTGGTATTGTATGAGAAGTATGTATAAGAAATCATTCTGCCCTCAAGGTCAGTGCCGTGCAGCAGCTCAGGGTCGAAGAGCAGCGCCCATCCCTTAGTGTGTATCTCCTCGCCAGTGTCAACCTTGCCTCCTATCTGACCCGGTGCCACACACATCAGGGCGTGACGGTGAAGGTCGTATGTGGTAAGCCCGTAGGTAAGTTCCTCCAGAGTCTCGTCGCCGATAAATATGCCGTAGACGTCATAGTTGTTGAGCGAGTGACGGCAGTGCTCCAGTTCATCGTAGTGGATGACTGAGACAAGCGGATGGAGTACTGGCGCACCGATGTACTGGGCGTAGTCGTTGACTCTGTGCACTTTCAATATCCTCTTCATGGCCATAGCGCGTATCCGTCACCCTCCTGTTACTGTTTTGCCTTTGCCACCAGCTCTATGGCTTCCTTTCCGGTGAGATGCTCGATGTCAAGCCGGATCATCAGCATACGGTTAAGCCCGCTCTCTATCTCCTTCTGCAGAGCATCATCATGATTGGGGTTATATCGGTTGCCAAGCATACGGGCTGTCTCCAGCTTCTCCTGCTCGTCATCTACGATATGTATTCTGCCGAATGCTATTACACTTCGGAAGAAGGTGGTGTATCTCTCCGGCTGAACGTCATCCTGCGCGATGACACAGAATGAGGCTTTGTCGCATCTCCGTATAGCGTCAACCTTATGTCCTGCCAAGGCGCTGTGGAAATAAAGTGCCCCGCGGCTGTACACATAGCTGATGGGCACGGCATACGGATAGTCATCATCGCCCAACAGGGCAAGCGTACCCGATGTGGACTTCTCCAAGATGGCGATACTCTCTTCATCTGACAGCTGCTGACGCTTGCGTCTCATTGCTCTGAATTCTTTCATACGTTCTATGTTCTTATACACTTATCATTGCACAGGCTCAGAAAAGCCCTGCATTTATATTATCTTGTCCAGGTCTACCGACAAGCCCACGCTGAATGTAGTCCCTGTGGTCAGCGGCGATGTATAGTAATACGACTTGGGCTTGTAGTTGAAGATATTATCTATGGCTGTATTGATGTTGATGCCCCGCCAGATGTGGTGCTGCAGCATCAGCTTCCAGATGGTATATCCCTGGTCGACATTGGTGTCACCCGACTGTGGCTTGCCCTGGGCACGCCCGGAGAGTGCGGCATCGAGGGCATAGTTGCGCGTGAACCGGTGTCCGTAGCCGATGCGCCAGGTGAGCGAATGTGAGCGTGGCTGGGAGAACTCGGAGTAGATCACATTGCCCGTCTCGCGCATCCATGAGTAGTTGAGCTTGAGATTCAAGCCCCAGTCAAAGTAGTGCCCCAAACTGACGTCCACTCCCCACACATTGACACCCTCCTCATTCCAGTAGAGCGCGCTCGAGAGTGCCTCGTAGGTACGTCCGTCCTCAGCATGATACCTGTACTTCGTCTCATTGCCGGCAATATACTCCTCTATCCGAGGGTCACTTGACATCACTTGATAGCCTCCTCCGTCATGCGACTTGTCAACGATCCAGCGCCTCCCAACGGTAGTGATGCGCTTGTCAAAGAAATTGCAGTAGCCCATTAGTGTGAAGCTGTATACGCCATCTAGTATTCCACTATTGCGAATGCGGTTCTGCCTCTCGATGGCGATGTTGACATTATGGCTCTTCTCCGGGCTCAGGTCAGGATTGCCGATAATCATATACCCCATGTTGCCCATGTCAAAGTGCATATACATCTCCTTGAGCGTGGGAGCCCGGAAGCCGCTGGCATAATTGGCCCTGAAGGTCAGCCAGGGGAACTTATACACCACAGCGAGCCGCTCGGTGAGAGCCTTCTGTGACGATGCCGAGAAATAGTCGTAACGAATGCTGCCTACGATGTTCAGCCGATCAGTGACATTCCAGTCGAACTGTGCATAGCCGTCAATATTATCCTGAGCATGATCGGCATTGTCGATAAACTGATATGTCGTGAGATAGTCATGCATATAGTCGGCACCAACGATGAGCACATTCTTGCCCAGCGAATGGCTGAGCAAGGCATGCACCACATGCTGCTGATTGCTGTAGTCATGATCGTGAGTGCGCTTGCCGTCGGGCATGAAATTAGCCTTGTCATACTGATCGTAAGCGTATGACAGCTCGAGATGCCGCTCGTTATTCCAGTCGTACCTGCCCTTCAGTCCTGCTCCATAGCCCTTGAAATGATAGTCATAGGTATCGCGCTCGCTGGTGCGGAAGAAATAGCTGCCTCGCCCGATAAGAGTCAGATTGTCAGTAGCCCTCCAGGTGAGCCGCTCCTTCACGTTGAAGGTCTTCTGCCCGAACAGTCGGCTGACGTTGGAGTCGTCCTTAAGCACCGATTCGTCATAAGGCAGCCCTTGCGCCTTCTTCAGCAGCTCCATCGCCACCTCTTCCGAAGAGTGGGCCTTAGGCAGATTGATATTATCGATGGCCGTATGCTGGAAGTTAGTCTGTGAGTTCCACTTCTTCGAATTGAAAGAGAGGCTCAGCCCGTTGCGCCATTCATTGCCGAAGGTGTTGAAGCGAGAGTTGACATTCGCAGTCCAGGGTTCAAGATTCTCGCGGCTGATAATATTTACTACGCCTCCAACGGCATTCGAGCCGTAGAGTGCTGACGAGGCACCTTTCACAATCTCTATGCGGCCTACGTTGTCAAGGTTCATGCGGGCGTAGTCCACATTGTCGACCGTCTCTCCCGCCATTCGCTCGCCATCAATGAGGAAGAGCACGGCATTGCCTCCAAAGCCACTCATGCTGAGCGATGTCTCCTGAGTCATCGCCAAGCCGAACTCCAGCCCAGGCATCTCCTGTATCAGCAGGTCCTGTATGTTGGTAGCATCAGCTATCTTGATGTCATGGCTGCGTATAAGCCGAGTGACTACGGGGGCATCCTTCAGCGCCTTGGGTGTATGAGAGGCTGTCACCACAACAGGGTTCAGCTCCACCGAGTCACGGAAGGATTCTGTCTGCGCACAGATACTATTTGCCAGCATGGAAGAACCCATGCCGGCAAGAATGTAACGTAAAGGTATGCTGTTAATACACACTACTGCTGCTTATTTCTTAGTGCCAGTAAATGTGGTCTCCATCGACATTGGCATACTACCGAATTTCAGGGAGAACGTTACCACAACCGTATTGCCGTTCAGCGCAACAGTGATATTGCTGATGGTGAAAGCCCTTTCGCTGCCGCTGGCATTCAGAACCGTGCCGGCAAAGGAGTCAAGCTTGCCCATGATGGCATCGCCACTCTTTGTCAAGGGGATGTTCTTAACAGTAAGGGGAGGGATGGTCATCATGCCGCCCATGCCCATTTCAGGGATAGACATATCGATAGTCGTGTCAGAGACTTTAGTAAATGAATAGGTCTTTGTATCGTTTGAAGATTCCTCGCCCATCACCATTACGATCTCATTGCCAGTATATGAACCAGCCACCTGCGTAGCCACTGCCACCTCTGGCTCATCGTCACTACTACATGAACTCATACCAAGCACGATAGTCACAGCAGCAACCATCATTGCCATAAAACTCTTGATTTTCATAAAAAAACTAAAATATAATGATTAATACCTATTTCTCTGTACTCAACTGCTGATTAGCATAATCATACTCTGAGCCGTATGCACTATGGGGAATAGTGAAGACTGCTATCATGACCAGCACAGCAAGGGCTACGACCCACTTGTTGTACTTCCACTTCAGAGTGGCAAGAGCTACTGCAAAGAAGACAAACGCCAGCAGAGTCTTGTTATCAGTAAGGTCCATTCCATACGGGAACCCCGTCCACCAAGGTCCGAATGCCGCATGCTGTACGAGAGGTCCGAAGACAAAGCCGCCGACGAACAAAGTTGCCACCGTGATTTTCAGCCACTTGCTATACTCCTTGCCGGTCACTACGAGCATGAAGGTATAGACGGCAAACAGCATTGCGGCAAACATCAGCAGGATATGCGGGATCAGTATGCCTGCAGGCACATCGTTACGGAAACGTATCACTACTGGCTCATCAGCAGAATAGTCTATTCCATTGACCGTGATATAATACTGCAGCTTTCCAGCTACAGGCTGCACTGGCAACGCTGCCACAAGCTCACCATCCACCCATCCGAAATCCTTTGTGGTGAACTCATCAGACGTCGGGTAACGGCGATAATGCACTTGCGCCTTAGTGTCCTTAGGAACATCCTTCAGCCGCAGATACTCATCATGCTGCACACCACTCCTGGGAAGCTTCAGCTTATAGTCCGCGCCTAACACTTCCACTGTCATTTTCTTCGGGTATGTAGGACCCGTCATGCGCTGGTAGATGCTGAGCGCCAACGTGATGACAACGGCCAGAAGCCAATAAACAGATTTCTTCATCGTACCGGAGCTATCAAATGAACTTGGAAAGTAATTATCTCTTCTCCACGAAGCACTTTTACGGGAATGGTTGTACCTGCCTTCAGTTCTGACAGGCGCTCCATATATTGATTGATATCATTGACCGCCTTGCCATCTATCTCCTGAATGATGTCACCGCTTCGGATACCGGCATTGTGAGCTGGCTTTCCCGCCACTACGATGTCGGCACGAAGACCAGGAGTGGTGCTTGCACCCATCACATCAGGCATCAGGCCCAGTGTAACCTTGAATTTGGCATGCTTCATCGTCTGAGTGCTTGGCACGCTGATATAATCGGGGGCTGTTGGCATTGCCGACAATCGGGTGACAAGCTCCTGGGTGAACTCCAAAGTCTGCTGCATACCATCATAGTTAAGTGTTGAAGGCACGTCGGCAGGGGTATGATACTCCATATGACCGCCAGTAGTGATGAAGAGAACAGGGATGTCGGCTGCAACAAACGATGCCTGATCGCTCGGACCATATCCGTCTGGGATACAACTTACGTGCAACCCTTTCTGCTCAGCAATATTCTCTACCGTCGCCTTGAAACTACTGCTTGTTCCTGTACCAGAAACACTCATACTATTGTTTCGCATGCGCCCCACCATATCAAGATTTACCATCGCCACAATGCCATTCTTGTCGGCAGGTAGGTTGATGCGCCTGTCATCTTCCTTCTTCAGCCAATCGAGAAAGAACTTAGAACCGACAAGCCCCTGCTCCTCTGCACCAAAGAAAGCGAAGATGATACTTCTCCGAGAGCCAGTCTTCTTGAAGTACTTAGCCAGTTCGAGCACCACTGCGTCACCACTGGCATTATCGTCAGCACCGGGATGCACTCCCAATGTGTCAGGACGGCGCGAACCGGAGCCTTCTCCTCCCATGCCCAGATGATCGTAGTGCGAGCCAACAACAATATATTCGTTCTTCAGCTTCTTGTCTTTTCCTGGAAGTACAGCAAAGATATTATGTGTGGTACGCTTTTCGGTCTTTCCGTATGTGAAGTCATGAAAGTAACCTATTTTCTTCTTACCTTTTATAACAGGCTTAAGCTTAAGACTGCGCAACTTGCCTACGATGAATTCAGAGGCGAGGGTATCGCCCGCTGTACCAGGATATCTGCCGCCAAGTTCCTGCGACGCAAGATATTCCACCGCCTGCTTCATGTCATCTTGCTTCTGAGCAAATGTGGGTGCAACAAGTGCGATAGCGAAAATTAAAAGCAAAACACTTTTCTTCATCAATCATTCAATATTTGTTTTCGGGTGCAAAGGTACGACATTCAGCAAAATCTCGCAATCCCTATTTATGATGATTTTGCAAAAATCAATCACTTTTGCATCTCAATTTTTAATATAGAAGTTGTAGAGGTAGTTATACGGCAAGGATCAGCCACACGAATGCCTAAGACCCAGAAAATAAGGCCGTTAGCATCCGACAGAACAAGCTGGCGTCGCTTATCGAGAAGGGAGAGCTTCCGATCTGTAAGGAAGTCGGAAAGCAGCTTTGACCCTTTCATGCCGAACGGAACAAACCGATCGCCTGTCTGCATCGTACGCAATGTCAGAGGAAACCTGACCTTGGAGGCATCAACAGTACAAACAGATGGATCGCGACTTATTTCTGAAGGAGTATCTAAAAGACTCACACGCAGAGAAACGCTTTCACCGATGCGATAAAGCCCTGACTCTGGGATAACAACTGGTTTCACAGGAGGCTCATCGGGAGCAACGATTAGTGACTGACGGTCAAGTACAAGTATGTGTGAAGAAGATGAGAACTCCCTACCCGACTGTTGTGAAAAAGCAGCATCGAGAATCTCCGAGATCTGCGTGCGATTGAATCCAAGCGGTGCAAGCCACTCATGTAGCATGCAGAGAGGCGAAGGCGATTCCAGCAGCGATGAGACGGGGATTCTATCAGCATCATGCAAGCCGAGATTCCTAAAATAAGCATCATACACCTTCTCTGCTTCAGATATATATAAAGATGTACGCGCAATGTTCCTCGATACAGAAGGAGTCATCTGCTCTAGAAGGGGGATAAGCTGAAGGCGTATCTTATTGCGCAAGACATCTGTCTCGAGGTTAGTGGAATCAATGACATACGTCTGTCCTATTGCCTCCAGAGCCTGTAGGATATCATTGTGGCTGAGGCATAGCAGAGGGCGCGCAATGTGCCCGTTTCTTGGGCGGATACCCGTAAGGCCATGAATACCGGCACCGCGCATAAGATTCATCAGCAACGTCTCTACGGCATCATCACGATGGTGAGCCACGCATACTGTCTCAGCATCGATATCCTCGGTCAATTGAGCAAAATACCGATATCGCAGTTCGCGTGCAGCCATTTCAATGCTCACATGATGCAACGTGGCATATTCTATTGTGTCAAAGTGAATTAAGTGTAATGGCACCTGCTCCCTGACGCATAACTCTTTAACAAACTGCTCATCTCGATCGGACTCATCGCCTCGAAGATGGAAATTACAATGAACAGCCTCTATACGATAGTTGAGAGATTTCATCACAAGCATCAGCGCCACACTATCAGGGCCTCCGCTGAGAGCCACCAGATGCATTCTGTCGGCAGAGAGCAAATGATGAGCCTTGATATATCCGGCAACCTGTGACCTTACACTATTCCACATAAAGAACGAGTCCCTTAAGATATTCACCCTCAGGATGATATATATTTATAGGATGGTCGGCTGGCTGGTGTAACTGGTGTAATATGCGCACCTTACGACGAGCTTGGGCTGCAGCAGTGAAAACCGCATTGCGGAAATGATCCTTTGTGACCACCTGCGAGCAGCTGAAGGTGAAGAGTATTCCTCCCGGCTGAATCTTCTGCAAAGCCTTCATATTCAGGCGAGTATACCCTTTGAGGGCATTATGCAGGGCTCCACGATGCTTTGCGAAGGCAGGAGGATCGAGAATGATAAGGTCATAATGGTCACCAGCCTGCTCGAGGAATTTGAACGCATCCTCGCAGAAAGCTTTATGACGAGCATCACCCGGGAAATTCAGGGCAACATTACGATTGGTGAGCTCAATGGCCTTGGCACTGCTATCGACAGAATGTACCAACTTTGCCCCACCCCTCATAGCATAAAACGAAAATCCGCCGGTATAGCAAAACATGTTCAGGACCTTCCTGCCTGAGGCGAAGCGCTCAAGAAGTGCCCTGTTCTCACGCTGGTCAACGAAGAAGCCCGTCTTCTGTCCCCTGAGCCAATCGACATAGAACATCAGCCCGTTCTCTACAGCTGTATTATCATCAGAACCGCCATAGAGGAACCCGTTTTCCATATCATCCATAAACGGCAGTGTGGTCTCACTCTTATAATACACATTCTCTATACGTGAGCCCATCACGCTGACCAGCTGCTCGGCTATCTCAACACGGCTGAGATGCATGCCGATGCTATGAGCCTGCATGACGGCAGTCTTACCATATATATCGATGATAAGCCCAGGGAGATGATCGCCTTCTCCATGCACAAGCCGGTAAGTATTGTTCTGCGGATTATCGGCAATGCCGATAGCCAGCCGCATATCAAGAGCCGACTCCAGCCGAGAGTGCCAGAATCGGGCATCGATATCAACATCACGGAAAGACAGCACGCGAACGGCGATGGAGCCGGCCTGATAGTGACCTATAGCAATAAAGCTGCCATCATTCTTAAGCACCCTTACCACATCACCTTCGGCAATACCATCATCGGCACGCTCGATAGCGCCAGAAAACACCCAGGGATGGAAACGAAGGAGACTATCCTCCTTGCTCCTTTTGAGCTGCAAGTTCTTCATATATCCTAAATTCTTCTTCTATTTCCAGTTCCGTCTCAACACGGTGAAGTTCATAGTTACCCGTAGCCTTCAGTTCACGAAGTTCCTCATACAGGCATATACATGCCCAAGCATCTATCGCTGCATAGACCTTCTGCTTGGATGTGAGTACATCGCGCTCCCAGTTAGAGAGCCGCTCAGTCTTGCTTATGCGCTCGGCAAAGAGATTGGCATACATCTTCTGAAGACTGAGATCCTCAATGCCTATCTCACGCATGTGATCCTGCAGGTCGATGAACCATCCCGGAACAAAGGAGTGCAACTGCTTCAGCGAGCGGATATCATCGTGCCAAGAGAGCCCTATCTTCGGAACGGTGGTATCCTCAAGCAGGCGCAATATGGCTGGCGTAATACCAGTGATATTCAACCTGAACAGGAAACAATTATGATGCGTGGCCACCTGAAGCAAAGAGCAGCGATACTGCTGATAGCGGCTGAAGGAAGGACGTGTCTCCGTATCTACGCCCAAAATCGGCATCGACAGAAGGTAATTGACCGCCTTCTCTGTTTCTTGCGGAGAGCTGACAACGAAAATGGGCATATCGTAAGTGACCTTTGGCAAGTCACCCAACCACTCTTTCAAAAACCTATTATAAATGATCTTTTTCATTATCAGGGTGCAAAAATACAAAAAAATCAGTAAAATATGATGAAATGTGGGATTTTTCCGCTACTTTTGCACGAAAATTGAGAAAAGTAAAGCTATTATGGCAAAAAAGAAGACAGAAAAGAGGTCAAAAGGTGCATCAAGTTTCAGTGAGGCGCTGGGATTGAAAAACATCCTAGATAACGAGATCTTATGGATATTCGTTGGATTCCTGTTTATCGCACTGGCAATATACATGACTATCGCGTTCATCTCGTATCTCTCAACGGGAGCCTCCGACCAGACAATGATAGAGTCGCCCCGTGAAGGAGAGCTGATGGATCAAGAAGTAACATTCGCCAACACATGCGGAAAACTTGGAGCGTATATGTCGTGGTATTTTCTCAAGCGCTGCTTCGGACTGACATCGTTCCTGATTCCTGCATTCCTCATCCTGCTCGGAGTGCATCTCATCCAGGCATACAAAGTCAACCTGCTGAAGTGGTTTATGTCGATGATGATAGTGATGATATGGGGTTCCGTGACACTTGCCAAGTTCCTCGCACCATTTTTCATCGACGAATGCTACAACCCAGGCGGTGATCATGGTATTTTCATCTGCCAATGGATAGAGAATCTAGTGGGAGCTCCAGGTCTTACCATAATCCTTGCCCTTACTGCACTCGCCTTCCTCACCTGGATCAGTGCAGAGACGATTTATTTTGTACGCAGGATACTCAACCCATCGAAATTCTTCGATAGGGTAAAATTCATGGTGACTACCGGTAAGGAAGAATCAGACGACACTACAGACGACCAGAGCCGTACAGAAGCCGAAGAACTGGTGTTTGACGATCCTGCCACACAAACAGTAGAATTCCACGATGACGGCAAGGCCATAATCATCGACGAAGGTTTTAAAGCAGAAGATGCCTATGAGAAGGTATCTTCAGAAGACAACAAGAGCAAAGACCTTGATATGGAAGTGGAAGTAGCATCAGGCGACAACGAGGCCGCTGACAAGGCTATCGTGGCTCCGGAAATAAACGAACTTGAGCCTTACGATCCAAAGCGCGACCTTGAGAACTATAAGTATCCGACCTTAGACCTGCTGAAGAAATACGAGAATGACGGGAAACCGTATATCGATATGACAGAGCAAAATGCCAACAAGAACCGCATCGTTGACGTGCTTCGTACTTTTGGCGTAGAGATATCTAGCATCAAAGCTACCGTAGGTCCTACCATCACACTCTACGAAATCACCCTCGCCCCTGGAGTACGTATCACAAAGATACGTTCACTGGAAGATGACATTGCTCTGTCGCTATCAGCATTGGGGATACGTATCATCGCCCCTATGCCTGGTAAGGGTACTGTAGGTATCGAGGTACCAAATGCCAAGCCCTCGATAGTGTCAATGGAATCAATACTTAACTCCAAAAAGTTCCAGGAGTCACAGATGGAGCTGCCTTGTGCCATAGGTAAGACTATCACCAACGAGGTATTCATGTTCGATCTTGCAAAAGCTCCGCACCTGCTTGTTGCCGGAGCAACTGGTCAGGGTAAGTCTGTCGGTCTGAATGCCATTGTCACCTCTTTATTATATAAGAAGCACCCTGCAGAACTGAAGATAGTGCTAGTTGACCCGAAGAAGGTGGAATTCTCAATCTATAATCCGCTGATCAACCACTTCCTCGCCAAGGTGCCCGATGAGGATGCTGACCCAATCATTACTGACGTGACAAAGGTTGTTCGCACCCTGAACTCTCTATGCAAACTGATGGACACGCGTTATGACCTTCTCAAGGAGGTAGGAGCAAGAAACATCAAGGAATACAATAAGAAATTCATAGAGCGCCGTATTCCTCCACGCAATGGCCACGGGTACATGCCGTATATCGTAGTTATCATTGATGAGTTCGGTGACCTGATTATGACAGCCGGGAAGGAGATAGAACTGCCGATAGCCCGTATCGCACAATTGGCACGTGCCGTAGGTATTCATATGGTTATCGCCACTCAGAGACCTACCACAACGATTATCACTGGTAATATCAAGGCCAACTTCCCTGCGCGAATTGCATTCAAGGTATCTGCAGGTATCGATTCGAAGACAATTCTCGACCGCACCGGCGCCCAGCAGCTAATCGGACGCGGAGATATGCTCTTCCTGAACGGTGCAGAGCCTGTGCGCGTCCAGTGTGCATTCGTTGACACTCCTGAAGTAGAGCGTATTAATAACTTCATAGCCGACCAGCAGAGCTATAACATGCCATTTGAACTGCCAGAGCCCGACACTCCTGATGCTGACTTCAGTGACGGAGGTGACAGAGATGTGGATATGCAGCATCTCGATCCACTCTTCGAGGATGCCGCCAGGCTGATAGTGCTGAATCAAAGCGGTTCGACATCACTGATCCAGCGTAAGTTTGCCATCGGATACAATCGTGCCGGCCGACTGATGGATCAGCTTGAGAAGGCAGGTGTGGTAGGTGCAGCAATGGGCAGCAAGCCGCGCGAGGTGATGATTCAAGACGAAAATAGCCTGAATACCCTGCTGGCAAGCCTTAAGTAATTTTGAAATTCATAATCATATAAGAAATATGAAGAAGATATTAGTTTTTATAACGTTTTTGGTAATTGCAGGTAGTGTTAGCGCAGAGAGCGCAAAGAGTATCTTAGACAAGGCCGCTGCAACTGTTAGCAATCCTTCTGGAGTGCAGGCTAAGTTTCAGATGATAAGCAAGCAGTTTGGATCTACGTCTGGTACTATATCCGTCAAAGGACGTAGGTTTCATGCTTCCACCCCGCAGGCTATCGTGTGGTTTGATGGAAAGACCCAGTGGACATATATGAAAGAGAATGACGAGGTGAATGTGAGCAACCCTTCAGAGGCAGAACTGCAGGCCATCAATCCATACAACTTCATCAACATCTACAAAAAGGGGTATAAATTATCATCGAAAAAGGTGGGCACATCCTATGAAGTGCACTTGACAGCAACAGACAATAAGCACAAACTTCAGGAGATGTATATTATCGTCGACCAGAAGAGCTACCATCCTACCCACATGAAGATGAAACAGAACGGCAAGTGGAGCGTAATTCTCATCAGCGGCCTGAAAGCCACATCACTTAGTGATGGGCTATTCCAGTTTAATGCAAAAGATTTCCCCAAAGCCGAGATTATAGACCTGAGATAATTAATTGTTATGAACAAGATACAACTATTAAGGCTACTACGCAAGAACATCAAGCTTAGTGACAAGCGAAGTCCTATATTCGAGCAGAACAAGTGGGCCAAGGGAATAGCATATTTTATGGCCGCACTTTTCGTATTCTATCTTCTCTTGTACGGAATAATAATAGGTATGGCAGCAGACGGAGAAGCTGGCACAATAATAACTGCAATGATTGTAATACTGCCGATAGACTTCCTACTGAGGTTTATCTTCCAGACGACACCCGCCATGCAGGCTAAGCCATATATCATGCTGCCAATATCCAAGTATTCGGTTATAGAGTGTTTCCTTATATCTTCGCATATCAGCGGATTCAACTTCCTATGGCTTGGGATGTTCATACCTTTTTCCATTATCATACTCTGTGCTGGTGCAGAATTCTGGACAACGCTGATGGTATTGATAATGAGCGAACTACTGATTATCTTGAACAGTCAGATATATCTATTTTTCCGAACTCTCATCAATCGCAATGTTCTTTGGTTTCTGGCCGCTCTGGCACTTTACGTTATACCATACATTCCGACTATTATCGTACCTAAAGAGAAGACTTTTGAGCATACAATCGACTTCATAGACAAATTCAATACCGCATGGTGGCTCCTTCCTATTATACTAATATTCATTGCAGGAGTATTCTTTGTAAACAGACATCTTCAATTCAAGTATGTCTACGAGGAAATCTCCAAGAAGAAGGAAAAAGAGCTGAAGAACGTTTCGCAGTTTGCATTTTTTGAGCGCTTCGGTATCATAGGCGAATACCTTAAGATTGAACTGAAGTCGAACATCAGGAACAAGACAATGAAACAGCGTTGTATTATGAGTTTCTGCCTTGTAGCTATGTTCTCTGTACTGATAGCCTATACCGACATCTACGACAATCCGATGATGACAAATTTCTGGTGTCTCTATTGTTTTGCAATCTTCGGAATGACTACCCTGATAAAGATCATGGGACAGGAAGGCAATTACATCGACCTGTTAATGACACAGAAGGAAAATATCCTGGCTCTGCTGAAGGCGAAGTACTGGTTCTACTCAGCTGTGCTCATAGTACCATTCGTAATCATGCTGCCAGCAGTATTTACTGGAAAGTTCACCATTCTTATGCTGTTTGCGTATATGCTACTTATGGCCGGTTTCCTGCACTTTATCATATTCCAATTGGCTGTTTACAACAAGCAGACGCTTCCCTTACAGCAGAAGGTAACTGGTAAAGGCAATATGGAGAACGGCATGCAGATAGTGATTGAACTCTTTGCCCTCTTTGGACCCGGTATCATAATCGGTGTTGGCTATTTACTTGTGGGAATAACGGCTACATATATTTTTATGTGTGTATTAGGCCTTGCATTTATTGCTACTCATCATCTATGGCTGAGAAACATCTACAACCGCATGATGAAACGCAGGTATGAAAACATCGAAGGATTTCACGACACACGTGTATAAAGACTACGAAAAAGCCCCTGGGAAGAGACTTTTTTCGTTAAAATACACTTTTTTTGAAAGAAAATCGCGAAAATATTTGGTGGAATGAAGAAAAGTAAGTACCTTTGCACCCGCTAAAGAAAAAGGATGCACCCGTAGCTCAGTTGGTAGAGCACCTGACTCTTAATCAGGGTGTCCAGGGTTCGAGCCCCTGCGGGTGTACAAGAAGGAGGAAAGCGGTCCTCCTTATTTTTTGAAAAGCATGCACCCGTAGCTCAGTTGGTAGAGCACCTGACTCTTAATCAGGGTGTCCAGGGTTCGAGCCCCTGCGGGTGTAC
>DGTJ01000131.1:26475-45028 GCA_002393725.1 Prevotella sp. UBA4339
TGGCTCAGTTGGTAGAGCAACGCATTCGTAATGCGTAGGTCCCCGGTTCGAGTCCGGGTATCGGCTCTCTTAAAATAAAAGGAATATAGGATTTGCGGAATTAGCACATCGGTAGTGCACGGGCTTCCCAAGCCTGGGAGGCGGGTTCGATTCCCGTATTCCGCTCATATTATTAAAGGTCTGCCAAATGGCAGACCTTATTTTTCATCTTACAGTCATGTGGAAGCACCCCTGTTTCACCTCGTACTTGATATAACATCGTTTTTGTTCCCTCATATCCCTAAGCACCTCAGAAAGAACCCACTTCAGCGTATCGTTCCTTACTGCTCTGCGAGAAGGACCATCTGGATCTTCTACGGTCTCATATCGATTGTAGCAAATATCAAAGGTAGTGCCATACAGATGACATGAGTTCTCCGTTGCATTACCATTACGGCGGCGAAGCTTAACCACGTCTTCCTGAGAACGTAGTACACTGGTAACAATAATACGATGAAGAGGTACACCCTTGACATAGAGACTGTCAAAGAAAGCCTCACCGATATCCTGAAGAAGATTTGCAGCATGCGGAACAAGATATGGTATGCTCGAATATAACTTGTCAACATGGTAATATGGATTAGATTCCACATACACCAATTCACGCTTACGAGCCTCAGCATCCTCACGGTTTTTTACTGGTGACACCCCCCACTTCTTAGCTGCAGTCAGCTGGACTGCATTTGTATCAGGAAAGCTCTTCTGATAAGAAGGAACAGAGCGAATCTTATGCAATTTGTCAGCAATAGGCAACCTGACATTAACTTCCTCATTGATAGCATCGTCGACAGAAATCTTTCCTTCTCCAGCTATAGAAGGAAAAGACCAACGGACACACGCCAAGAGTAATACAACAATGGCAAAACCTGCAAGATATCTGTTTTTTGTAAGTTTCATCGAAAAAAATAATTATTTAGAGTGCAAAGATAACAATTTTTCCCTAAAACATGTGTTATCTGTGGCTTTTTTTGTAATTTTGCACGCAAATTACTAATTTGATTGTAAATTGATAGAGAAGCATATCGTTTTAGAAGACATCGACCCCATAATGTTCTATGGAGTAGGCAATGGACATCTTCAGATGATCCGTTCGCTTTATCCTAAGTTGAGGATTATGGCAAGAGACAATGTTGTGCGTATTCTTGGAGACGAGGAGCAGATGGCAGCATTTGAGGAAAGTATCGAAAAGATAAGGACCCATATACTGCGCTTTAACTCCATCGGCGATGAAGATATCCTTGACATCATCAAAGGCAAGAAAAGCAACGACTACGTGCCTGCTGATGTAGTATGCTACTCAATGTCAGGACGTCCTATCAAGGCTCGTACCCAGAATCAGCACAAACTGATAGATGCATACGAGAAAAACGACATGGTGTTCGCCGTTGGTCCTGCCGGAACGGGAAAAACTTACTTAAGCATCGCTCTTGCCGTGAGGGCATTGAAGGAAAAAACCGCTAAGAAGATTATCCTCTCGAGACCTGCTGTAGAAGCTGGTGAGAAACTGGGATTCCTTCCTGGCGATATGAAAGACAAGATAGACCCGTATCTTCAACCTCTTTATGACGCACTTGAGGACATGTTGCCTCAGGTGAAGCTACAGGACATGATGGAGAAACACATCATACAGATTGCGCCTCTGGCCTTTATGCGTGGTAGAACGCTCAGCGATGCTGTGGTAATACTCGACGAAGCCCAGAATACCACCCCAGCGCAGATACGAATGTTCCTTACACGTATGGGGTGGAACACAAAGATGATTATCACAGGCGATATGACACAGATTGACCTGCCCCATTCGCAGAAGAGCGGACTCATAGAAGCCCTGCATATTTTAAATAATGTTGAAGGCATTGGAGTTGTCAATCTTGATCGTTCAGATATTGTTCGTCACAAGCTGGTGACAAGAATAGTAAATGCCTATGAGGCATTCGACAAAGAAAAAATTGAAAACAAGCAAGAATATGAAAGCATTAACAAAAACGAACTTTAATTTCGAAGGTCAGAAAAGTGTTTATCACGGAAAAGTACGTGATGTCTACAACATCAATGACAACCTGATGGTGATGGTTGCTACAGACCGTATCTCTGCATTCGATGTAGTACTTCCGAAAGGGATCCCATTCAAGGGGCAGGTGCTCAACCAGATTGCAGCCAAATTCCTTGATGTGACATCAGACATCTGTCCAAACTGGAAACTTGCAACGCCAGATCCAATGGTAACGATCGGTTTGAAGTGCGAGGGATTCCGAGTAGAGATGATTATCCGCAGCATACTTACCGGTAGCGCCTGGAGAGAGTACAAAAACGGCTGTCGTGAACTCTGTGGTGTAAAGCTTCCTGACGGTATGCGTGAGAACGAACGCTTCCCAGAGCCGATTATCACTCCTACAACAAAGGCAGATGAGGGACACGACATGAATATCTCCAAGGAAGAAATTATTGCCCAGGGCCTTGTGTCGAAAGAAGATTATGAAATCATGGAGAACTATACTCGCAAGATTTTTAAGCGCGGCCAGGAGATAGCAGCAAAGCGCGGTCTTATACTCGTTGACACCAAATATGAATTCGGCAAGCGCGACGGAAAGGTATATCTCATTGACGAGATACACACCCCAGACTCAAGCCGTTACTTCTATGCAGACGGCTATGAAGAGAGATTTGCCAATGGTGAACCTCAGAAACAGCTTTCTAAGGAATTCGTACGCCAATGGCTTATCAAACATAATTTCATGAATGAGCCAGGACAGACAATGCCGGAGATTACCGATGCATATGCAGAAAGTGTATCCGAGAGATATATCGAGCTCTATGAACATATCGTAGGTGAGCGCTTCGACCGTGAGACCAGTGATGAAGACATTGCAAAGAGAATAGAGAATAATGTTTCGAACTGGCTAAAAACATTTAATAATAAATAAAGATGTACCAGCAAGAGGCCATCAAGCCCTACGACGAGAGGGAAGAAAAGGGACAGCAGGTGGAGCAGATGTTTGACAACATCGCTCCCACTTACGACAAGCTTAACCACCGCCTCTCATTGGACATTGACAAAGGTTGGAGGAAAAAAGCTATCAAGCACCTTGAATCCTACAGGCCCCAAACGATACTCGACATAGCAACTGGCACAGGAGATTTTGCAATACTGGCTGCTGAAATGCTGCACCCTCAAAAACTCATTGGTGCAGACATCAGTGAGGGAATGATGGAAATAGGTAGAAAAAAAGTAAAACAGAAGGGGCTGCAGGACATTATCTCATTCGAGAAAGAAGACTGTCTGGCACTCTCTTACCCCGACAACTCTTTTGACGCAGTAACTGCAGCATTCGGAATACGCAACTTCGCAAACCTCGACAAGGGACTGCAAGAGATGTGCAGAGTGCTTAAGCCGGGGGGGCATCTGAGCATTTTGGAACTGACGACACCAGTAACCTTTCCAATGCGCCAGCTGTTCCACATATATGCCAACTCTGTGCTGCCTGTCTATGGGCGGTTAATCTCAAAGGATACTAACGCCTACTCTTATCTCACGAAAACTATTGAAGCATTCCCTCAAGGGGAACGTATGACGGATATACTGCATGAAGCCGGCTTTAGCCAAGCTGCATTTAAACGTCTGACTTTCGGTATATGTACAATGTATGTAGCAACTAAATAATATTTCTGATATGGACAAGTACGGACTGATAGGCTACCCACTCGGACACTCGTTTTCAATAAGCTACTTCAACCAGAAGTTTGCAGACGAAGGCATCAATGCCAAATACTTAAATTTCGAAATTCCATCAATCGACGAATTACTTGAAGTTATAGCAAAGCACCCGGAGCTGAAAGGGCTGAATGTCACCATCCCATATAAGGAAAAGGTGATGAATTTTCTCGATAGCATCAGTCCTGAAGCAAGAGCAATTGGTGCTGTTAATGTAATAAAGGTAACACACGAGGGAAACAAGACACACCTAAAAGGCTTTAACAGCGATGTTATTGGTTTCACGCAGAGTATAGAGCCTATGTTAGATAAGAAATTGCACAAGAAAGCTCTAATCCTTGGTACTGGCGGAGCATCTAAAGCTATCAACTACGGTCTGAAGGCTTTAGGACTTGAAACTGTATTTGTCAGCCGCTATGAACGTCCAGGAACGATACAATACGAGAAGATAACCCCAGAGGTGATCAACGAGTACAATGTTATAGTCAACTGTACGCCTTTAGGAATGTATCCACATACAGACGAGTGCCCAAACCTGCCCTATGAGGCAATGAACAGTCATACGATACTCTATGACCTCATTTACAACCCAGACCAAACCCTATTTATGAGACGTGGTGCAGAATACGGTGCGGATGTAAAGAATGGATTAGAGATGTTGCTCCTACAGGCATTTGCTTCATGGGAGTTTTGGAACGGGAAAGAAAAATAAACATATATTTCAAAGATAAGATATGAGTGACAACAGATATATGATGCGAGGCGTCAGTGCTGCCAAAGAGGATGTGCATGCAGCAATAAAGAACATCGATAAAGGAATCTTCCCTCAGGCATTCTGTAAGATAATACCCGATATTCTGGGAGGAGATCAGGAGTATTGTAATATCATGCATGCCGACGGTGCCGGCACAAAGTCTAGTCTTGCATATATGTATTGGAAGGAGACTGGTGACCTCTCCGTATGGAAAGGTATAGCGCAAGACGCTATCGTGATGAACACAGACGATTTGCTCTGCGTAGGAGCCGTTGACAACATACTTGTTTCATCAACCATTGGGCGCAACAAGATGCTGGTACCCGGCGAGGTCATTTCTGCCATCATCAATGGCACAGATGAACTGCTGGCAGAACTGCGTGAGATGGGTATCGGAATATGGCCTACAGGAGGAGAGACTGCTGACGTAGGTGACCTTGTCAGAACGATTATCGTAGATTCCACAGTGACATGTCGCATGAAAAGAAGCGATGTCATCAATAATGCCAATATCCGTCCTGGAGATGTGATTGTCGGACTGTCAAGCACAGGGCAGTCAACATACGAGAAAAGATATAATGGCGGCATGGGCTCTAACGGATTAACATCTGCCCGTCATGATGTGTTTGCAAAATATCTTGCTAAGAAATATCCGGAAAGCTTTGACCATGCAGTACCTGACGAGTTGGTTTATAGCGGTAAATATAAGCTCACCGATGTTGTTGAGGGATCGCCTATTGATGCAGGACAGCTTGTGCTCTCTCCTACCCGAACATACGCTCCTGTAATAAAGAAACTCCTTGACGAGCTTCGTCCGGAGATACACGGTATGGTACACTGCACTGGTGGCGCTCAGACAAAAGTTCTACACTTCGTGAGTGATAACTGCAAAGTTGTCAAGGACAATATGTTCCCGGTACCTCCTTTGTTTAAAGCAATACACGAGTGTTCTGGAACAGACTGGAAGGAGATGTATCAGGTGTTCAACATGGGACATCGCATGGAGATATATGTACGGCCAGAAACAGCAGAGAAAGTCATCGCAATCTCGCAGAGCTTCAACATCGACGCTCAGGTAGTAGGCCATATAGATGAAGGACAGAAGAGCCTGACCATCAAATCAGAATACGGAACATTTGAATATTAATATGGACAACAACAGTATATTACAGAAACTAGACGGACTGGAGGCAAGATTCGAGGAAGTGTCCACGCTAATTACCGATCCCTCAGTGATAGCCGACCAGAACCGTTTCGTGAAACTTACAAAGGAATATAAGGACCTGGGCGACATTATGGATGCCCGGAAGAGATATATTGCATGTCTGAACGGAATCAAGGAGGCAAAGGATATCCTATCAAACGAGAGCGACCCGGAAATGAAGGAGATGGCTCGTGAGGAACTAGCAGCCAATGAGGAACTTCAGCCAAAGTTGGAAGAGGAAATCAAGATAGCCCTTATTCCAAAAGATCCAGAGGATGCAAAGAACGTGCAGATGGAGATTCGCGCAGGAACAGGTGGAGACGAAGCCTGTCTGTTTGCCGGTGACCTGTTTAAAATGTACAAGAGCTACTGCGATTCAAAAGGATGGCAATTGTCTATCACAAGCGTGTCGGAAGGTGCCGTAGGCGGTTTTAAGGAAATAGACTTTGCCGTATCTGGTGCAGATGTATATGGCACACTGAAATATGAATCAGGCGTACATCGCGTACAGAGAGTGCCTGCAACAGAAACCCAAGGCCGAATGCATACCTCAGCAGCTACGGTAGCCGTACTGCCTGAAGCCGACAAGTTTGAAGTACATGTGAATGAAGGTGAAATCAAGTGGGACACATTCCGAAGCTCAGGTGCTGGCGGTCAGAACGTTAACAAGGTAGAGTCAGGAGTCCGTCTTCGCTACATGTGGAAAAACCCGAATACCGGTGAGACAGAGGAAATTCTCATTGAGTGTACAGAAACCCGTGACCAGCCAAAGAACAAGGAGAGAGCCCTCTCTCGCCTCTATACCTTCATCTACGATAAGGAGCATCAGAAATATATGGACGATATCGCCAGCCGCCGTAAGAGCCTTGTGTCTACAGGTGACCGAAGCGCAAAGATACGTACATACAACTTCCCTCAGGGACGTGTTACTGATCATCGTATCGGCTATACGACCCATGACCTTCAGGGTTTCCTGGGAGGCGATATCCAGGCAATGATCGATGCCCTGACTGTTGCCGAAAACGCAGAACGTATGAAAGAATCAGAATTGTAATTATGGGATTTTGGAGAGATCCAAAATTTATATTACATTCAATAAAAGTTATTTTAAAAAGAGTAAAATAAATGAATAGACAACAACTGATACATCAGATCAAGGAGAAACAGTCGTTTCTATGCGTAGGTCTTGATACAGACCTGAATAAAATCCCCCAATGCATCATCGACGAGGCAAAGGAGAAAGACGGTGATGACTATGTATTCAGAGCCCTCTGCGAGTTCAATGCTCTCATAATTGATGCTACAGCACCTTATTGTGTAGCCTACAAGCCTAATCTGGCATTCTATGAAGCCTATGGCGTTGACGGCATATTAGCTTTTGAGGCAACTATTGACTATCTTAAAGAAGAATATCCCAGCCATTTCATCATTGCTGATGCCAAGCGAGGTGATATCGGAAACACATCAAAAATGTATGCCAAAACATTCTTCGAGGAATATGATGTTGACGCTCTAACAGTAGCTCCATATATGGGTGAAGATTCTGTTACTCCTTTCCTAGGATATGATGACAAGTGGGTGATCCTACTGGCACTGACATCAAATAAGGGCTCTCACGATTTCCAACTCACAGAGGATATTAATGGAGAACGTCTTTTTGAAAAAGTCCTGAAGAAAAGCCAGCAATGGGGCAATGACGAGAACATAATGTATGTCGTTGGCGCTACACAAGGGCAGATGTTTGAGGATATACGAAAGGTTGTTCCCACACATTTTCTCCTTGTTCCTGGCGTTGGTGCCCAAGGTGGTAGCCTTGAGGAAGTCTGCAAATATGGAATTACAAATGATTGCGGACTATTGGTAAACAGTTCCCGAGGTATTATCTATGCATCAGACAAGGACGACTTTGCTGAGATATCAGCTCAGAAAGCCCATGAGCTTCAGCAACAGATGGCAGCAGAACTAAAGAAGGCTGGCATTATCTAATATAGATGTAAGTGGGAGACGCAAAGATAATCAACGATCCGGTTTTCGGATTCATCAAGATTCCACGAGGACTGCTCTACGGTATAGTAGAGCATCCGCTGTTTCAACGCCTTAACAGAATCAACCAATTAGGGCTCGCTTCAGTAGTATATCCAGGTGCCCGACACACCAGGTTCCAACATTCGTTGGGTGCTTTCTACCTGATGACAGAGGCAGTACGCTCACTTCAGGAAAAAGGCAATTTCATCTTCGATTCTGAGGCCGAGGCCGTAGAGGCAGCCATCCTCATGCATGACATCGGGCATGGACCATTTTCACACGTCCTTGAGAATACTCTCATACATGGCATTTCCCATGAAGAGATCTCACTGATGATGATGGAAAAAATAAACAACGACTTCAATGGGCAACTGAATCTTGCTATTTCTATCTTTAAAGGTGAATACGGCAAGAATTTCCTCCACCAACTGATATCAAGTCAGTTGGATATGGACAGGCTCGACTATCTTCGTCGTGATTCATTCTATACAGGCGTAACAGAAGGCAATATCGGTTCAGCGCGTATCATCAAGATGCTCAACGTTATAGACGATTCGCTTGTAGTAGAGCACAAGGGCATTTATTCACTTGAGAACTATCTAACAACACGTCGTCTGATGTACTGGCAAGTGTATTTGCATCGCACCTGTGTAGCCTATGAAAAGGTACTTGTCAACATGCTCATAAGAGCTAAAGACCTGATAAAGATGGGGCAAGAAATATTCGCCTCACCAGCCCTACATTATTTCTTAAGCAATGACGTTGACGCAGAATGGTTCGAAAACCATCCTGAGGCATTAGAAAATTATGGAGAACTGGACGACTCAGACATTTGGAGTGCTATGAAGGCGTGGAAACATCATGGTGACAAGATTCTTTCCACTTTAGCCACTGATATGTTGGACAGAAGGATATTCAAGGTCGAGGTTCACGAAGACCCTATTACAGAAGAGAAAATAGCAGAACTGCATAAAACGATAGCTCAGAAACTGGATATCCCAATAGATGACGCACACTATCTCATGAGTGTGAACACCATCTCGAAAGACATGTACAATGTCGAGGACGATAGTATCACAATCCTTTACAAAAACGGCACTTTGCGAGATATTTCGGAGGCTTCAGAATTACTAAATGTTCAATTACTTTCTAAAAAAATAAGAAAATATTATCTTTGTTATCAACGTTTTGAATAATTTTTGCTATCTTTGCGGTCGGATAATAATATAACAAAAAAATTATGGAATTTACAGCCAAGCAAGTTGCCGACATGATCGGTGGACGTGTGGAGGGCAATGAGAATGCCACCATAAATAGTTTTGCGAAAATAGAAGAAGGAAAGCCAGGAGCAATATCTTTCCTTTCAAACCCCAAATATACACATTTCATTTACGATACTCAGTCGAGTGTTGTGCTTATCAACGATGATGTAGAGTTGGAAAAGCCTGTAACTGCGACTCTTATACGCGTAAAGAACGCTTATGAGAGTGTTGCCAAGTTGCTTCAGCTTTATGAATCAATGAAACCTCGCAAGACAGGAATTGATCCTCATGCCTTCATCTCCGAAAAGGCGAAAATTGGAGAAAATGTATATATCGGAGCCTTCGCCTGCATCGGTGATGGAGCGGTAATTGGCGACAACACTCAAATTTATCCCAATACTGTCATAGGTGAAGGAGTGATAATTGGTGAGAAATGTACTCTTTTTCCAAACATCACTATATACAATGGGTGTAAAATAGGAAATAACGTTACAATTCATGCTGGTTCAGTAATCGGGGCAGACGGTTTCGGTTTTGCTCCAAACGCAGAAGGTTATGATAAGATTCCACAAATCGGCATTGTGGTTATTGAGGACAATGTTGAAATCGGTGCCAACACATGTATTGACCGCTCCACAATGGGACAGACCATCATACACAAGGGTGTAAAACTCGACAATCTCATTCAGGTTGCCCACAATTGCGAGATTGGCGAAAACACAGTAATGTCTGCTCAAGTTGGTCTTGCAGGTTCCACAAAGATTGGAGCTTGGTGCATGGTCGGAGGTCAGGCAGGTTTTGCTGGACATATCCATGTTAAGGATAAGACTTTTGTTGGAGCTCAGTGTGGAGTCATCGGAGACACTAAAGGTGATGGCGAGCAGCTAATCGGCTCTCCTGCAGTCAACCCGAAGATGTATTTCAAGGCAAGGGCGCTCGATGCCAAACTGCCAGACATGTATCGTCAGATAGCATCTCTTCAGCGCGAACTCGAAACCCTGAAGAATGAGTTAAAAAAGTAAAAACAAGAAAGCAAGATATGAAGCAGAAGACATTGAAAGGCAGTTTTTCCTTGTTTGGAAAAGGACTGCATACAGGTTTGAACCTCACGGTGACATTTAATCCTGCTCCAGAGAATACTGGCTACAAGATTCAACGTATTGACCTTAAAGGTGAACCAGTCATTGATGCAATCGCTGAGAATGTTGTCGACACTCAGCGTGGCACTGTTTTAGGTAAGGGAGAAGCAAGGTGCTCTACTGTTGAGCACGGATTGTCAGCTCTCTATGCATTTGGTATCGACAACTGTATGATACAGGTAAATGGTCCTGAATTCCCAATTCTAGACGGTTCTGCTATCAAGTATGTTGAAAAGATTAGAGAAGTAGGCATAGAAGAGCAGAATGCGCCTAAAGACTATTATGTTATCCGCAAGAAGATAGAAGTTAAGGATGAGCAGACTGGCTCATGTATCACAATCCTGCCAGATGAAGACTTCTCGATTACTGCTATGTGCTCCTTTGAGTCTAAGTTCATCAGCTCACAGTTTGCCACACTCGATGATCCTACAAAATATGCAACTGAGATAGCGAGTGCCCGTACCTTTGTTTTCGTCAGAGATATCGAGCCTTTATTACAGGCAAATCTCATTAAGGGTGGCGATCTGGATAATGCTATCGTAATATACGAGCGCCAGACCACACAGGATCGTCTCGACATGCTGGCCGACATGCTTCATGTAGAGCATCGTGATGCTACAGACTTAGGATATATTCAACACAAGCCTCTGCAATGGGACAATGAGTGTACTCGTCACAAGTTGCTTGACATCATAGGCGATATGGCTCTCATCGGCAAACCTATCAAGGGGCGTATCATTGCTACACGTCCAGGTCATACCATCAACAACAAATTCGCTCGCCTGATGCGTAAAGAGATAAGGAAGCATGAGATCCAAGCACCTGTTTATGATCCCAACGAGGAGCCTATAATGGATGTAAACCGCATCCGTGAACTTCTTCCCCACCGCTATCCCATGCAGCTGGTTGACAAGGTGATCTCACTTGGAGCGACAACAATCGTAGGAGTCAAGAACATCACTTCCAACGAGCCGTTCTTCCAGGGGCATTTCCCCAATGAGCCGGTCATGCCTGGTGTACTTCAGATTGAGGCTATGGCTCAATGTGGCGGTCTACTGGTTCTCAACACCCTCGAAGATCCCAGTAAATGGAGTACATATTTCATAAAGATTAATGACGTGAAGTTCCGACAGAAGGTTGTCCCCGGCGATACACTTATTTTCAAGGTTGATCTCTTGGCTCCTGTACGTCATGGTATATCTTCAATGAAAGGTTACATCTTTGTTGGCGACCATATTGTTGCAGAAGCAACGTTCACCGCTCAAATCGTGAAAAACAAATAGTGTTGAAGTTAAGTAGTTAAGAACATGGCAAATCAAATTCATCCCTTAGCAGTAATCGACCCAGAGGCAAAACTCGGAGATGGCAACATCATCGGTCCTTTCTGTGTGATAGACAAGAATGTCATAATTGGTGACAATAACAAATTGTACAATAGTGTGACACTGCATTTTGGAACTCGTCTTGGCAACAATAACGAGATCTTCCCAGGTGCAAGCATCTCCACTAAGCCTCAGGACCTGAAATTCAAAGGCGAGGAGACAACCTGCGAGATTGGCGATAACAATTCTATTCGAGAAAACGTTACGATCAGTCGGGGTACAGCATCGAAAGGCAAGACAGTAGTGGGCAATGGCAATCTCCTCATGGAGAATATGCACATAGGTCACGATTGTGAGATAGGTAATGGATGCATCATCGGCAACTCTACGAAGTTTGCTGGTGAAGTAATCGTTGATGACTTTGCCATCATTTCTGCCACATGCCTCTTCCACCAGTTTACTCACGTAGGAAGTTACATAATGTTTCAGGGAGGAACCCGCACCAGTCAGGATATCCCGCCCTACGTCATAGCTGGAAAAGAGCCCGTTCGTTATGCTGGCGTAAATCTCGTTGGCTTGCGCCGTAGGGGTTTCCCTCGTGAAACTATTGAGGCCATCCATGAGGCATATCGTATCATATATTCACAGGGTGTACTGAAAGATGGAGTTGCTATGGCTCGTGAGCAATTCCCAGACTCAAAGGAAGTGGACTATATTTGTTCATTCATTGAGAATTCTAAACGTGGAGTGATCAGATAGTTGGACAAGACGCTGATAGTCATCACAGGGCCGACTGCTGTAGGCAAGACGCAATTATGCCTAGATATCGCCCGGCATTTCAACATTCCCGTCATAAATGCTGATTCGCGCCAGATATATAAAGAGCTAAGCATTGGCACTGCCAAACCCACAGAGAAGGAGATTCAGGACATAAAACACTATTTCGTAGGCACACTGAGCTTGCAAGACTACTATAGTGCATCGATCTTTGAACAACAGGTACTTGAGCTACTGGATAATCTCTTCCTGGAGAACGACTACGCTCTTATGTCAGGAGGCAGCATGATGTATATTGATGCTGTTTGCGATGGAATTGACGATATACCCACCATCGATGATGCCACTAGGGAGACAATGAAAAGGCGGCTTAAGGACGAAGGGCTTGAAAGGCTCGTAGAGGAACTTCACCGCCTAGATCCTGAGTACTACGCTATAGTAGACCGTCAGAACCCTAAGCGAGTGGTACACGCTCTTGAGATATGTACAATGACAGGTAAGACATATACCTCCTTCCGCAAGAAAGTAAAGAAAGAGCGTCCGTTCAAAATCGTAAAGATAGGTCTTAACAGAGATAGAGAAGAACTCTATGGCCGAATAAATGCCAGAGTAGACCAAATGATGAAAGAAGGATTGCTGAATGAGGCAAGAAATGTGTATCAGCTAAAGGATTTAAACGCCTTGAACACTGTTGGTTACAAAGAATTATTCAAGTATATAGAAGGAACATGGTCATTAGATGAGGCCGTTGAACGTATTAAGGGAAACACTCGCAGATATGCCCGCAAGCAGCTCACCTGGTACAAGAAAGACCCTATGATACGCTGGTTCCATCCTAATCAGAGAGAAGAAATTATTAACTACATATTGTCTGAGAAATGAAAGAGATTGCAAATAAAGTATTGAATTTCTTTAAAGGCATCTGGCCTTGGTATAAGGGTTTATATAATGGTCGCCCATGGTATATAAAGATACTTTCGACGACGGTCTCTATTATTGCAGCTTTCTTTATCTATTTAGGAGCTGTTGACACCAATTTCCTGTGGCTCTTCGGAAAGTCGCCCTCAATGGCCACCATCAAGAACAAGCGACCTTCACAGGCTTCTGAGATATATAGTGCTGATAACATTTTAATCGGTAAGTTCTTCAGTGAGAACCGCACTCCTGTAAAATATGAAGATGTAAATCCCGTATTCTGGAAAGCACTTATCGACACAGAGGACGAGAGATTCTACTCTCATCATGGTATCGACTATACAGCCTTTATTGCAGTTGCGAAGGAGTATATCCTTCATCGTGATGCCCGAGGTGCATCCACCATTACGCAACAGCTTGCCAAAAACCTCTTCCGCACACGTTCTGAATATTCTACCGGACTTCTTGGAAACATCCCCGGGCTGAAGATGCTCATAATGAAGAGTAAGGAGTGGATCACAGCTTATAAACTCGAATTCTTCTTCACCAAGAATGAAATTCTTACCCAATATGCCAACACTGTTGACTTCGGCTCCAATGCCTTTGGCATAAAGACAGCCTGCAAGACTTATTTCGGATGTACTCCAAAGGATCTTACTCCAGAGCAGGCTGCCGTACTCGTTGGCATGCTAAAGGCTACAACATATTACAATCCCCTCATCAACCCCGACAACTCTCTCAAGCGACGTAATATCGTACTCGACCTTATGCAGCAACATGGCGACCTCACTAAGGAAGAATGCGATACTCTGAAAGCCAAACCCATAAAACTTGATTTCAGCGTGGAGAATGCCTATGACGGTCAGGCAACATATTTCCGCGAGGCTGTGGCCAGCTATCTAAAAGAATGGTGCAAGGATGCCGGCTATGACCTCTATACAGACGGACTGAAAATCTATACTACAGTTGACACTCGTATGCAGAAATACGCAGAGGAGGCAGCCCGCAAACAGATGCGACAAGTTCAGAGGAATTTTAATAACCACTGGGGCTCAACAAACCCTTGGCAAGACGAGCGCCATCAGGAAATTCGTAATTTCATTGAGGATATCGCAAAACGTCAACCGTACTATAAGACACTGAAACAGAAATTCAACGGCAATGAGGATTCCATCAATTATTACCTTAACCTGCCCCATAAGGTCAAAGTATTCGATTATGATGGAGGACAGATAGAGAAATTTATGTCAACGATGGACTCCATAAGATATATGGTTCGCTTCATGCATTGCGGATTCGTTGCTATGGAGGCAGAAACCGGTCATGTGAAAGCATGGGTTGGAGACATCGACTTCAAGTCGTGGAAATACGATAAGGTAACAGCTCAACGCCAGCCCGGATCCACATTTAAGCTCTTCGTCTATACAGAGGCAATGAATCAGGGCATGACTCCTTGTGACCGTCGTCAGGACTCCTATTTCGCTATGAAGGTCTGGGATCAGGCAGAAAAGAAAGAGGTGACATGGGCTCCTACAAATGCTAACGGTTACTTCACAAACGACTCTATGCCTCTTAAGATCGCCTTCGCCCAGAGCGTCAATTCTATTGCTGTTAAACTCGGTCAGGAGGTTGGCATCAGGAATATTGTAAACACTGCCCACAACATGGGTATCAAGAGTGATCTCGACCCCACCCCGTCGCTGGCATTAGGATCGAGTGACGTCAATCTGCTGGAACTCGTCAACAGCTATTGTACAATTGCCAATGACGGTAAAGCGCATGCTCCCGTGCTAGTCGTTCGCATTCTCGACCGCGAAGGAAAGGAAATTTATTCTGGTCCGACCGAACAGCGTCAGGCGATACCATATAAGAGTGCATATCTCATGCAGCAAATGCTCCTTGGAGGACTTCGTGAACGAGGAGGCACTTCAATGAGCCTGTGGGGATATGTTGGTGCCTTCGACAGGGACACAGAGTTTGGAGGCAAGACAGGAACGTCAAACAATCACTCTGACGCCTGGTTCGTAGGAGTATCACCCAAACTTGTGGCTGGTGCCTGGGTTGGTGGTGAATATCGCAGTATTCACTTTAGGACAGGTCAGTTAGGACAAGGCTCACGTACAGCACTGCCTATATGTGGATATTTCTTCCAAAGTGTTCTGAGCGATAAGAATTTCAAGCAGTATCACGCCAAGTTCGGCAAGCCGAAAGATGATAACATCCGCCAGGAGATGTACATGAACTGCGCATATACTTATCATGTGGCAGACTCCGACTCCATCAGTCTTGACTCACTTGATCTTGAGGGTCTTGACAACTACATCGAACTAGACAAAACGGGTAATCCGGTTCAGAATGCCGTAGAACCTACCGCCCCTGAAGAAACGAAGGAAGAGCCTCTTGAAAAGCCGGCTAATACACAAGCCACTAAGGAAGAATAAATACAACCAAGATATTACCAATTTCAAATTACCGATATATGCAGGAACTTGAACTAAAATCCGTAATAAAGGTCTGTCAGATGGACGAGTTGACCTCTGACGAACAGCATCTTTTAGAGATGGCAATCGAAGCTACCGAGAGAAGTTATGCTCCCTATTCGAAATTCCACGTAGGGGCAGCCGTACGCCTTGACAATGGTGTAGAGCTTTCTGGATGCAACCAGGAGAATGCAGCTTATCCCTCAGGCCTGTGTGCTGAGCGCACTGTTCTTTTCTATGCCGGATCACAGTATCCTGATGTAGGTGTCAGCATACTTGCCATAGCCGCCAGAGGCACCGACGGTAAGCTCACTGAAGAACCTACTGGACCTTGCGGTTCATGCCGACAGGTAATAATTGAAAGTGAAACACGTGCGGGTCACCCGATACGAATCCTGTTATATGGACGAAAGTACGTATACGTCATTGACGGCATAAGAGTACTAATGCCGCTGACATTCTCAGAATTCTAATAGTAGCAGCCTAATCCCAAGGCTGTTGAGACAGAATCGAGGTGGAAATCATAAAATAGGTTGTCCTCGTCGATAGTACGGAAGTGCTTCTTACCTTCTATCGAGTCTTTAGGTGTCTCCCATATTATGTTGCTGAATCGCAGACTATCAGCAGTAGTAACCTTTGGAGTCCTCAGGAGCATGTCTGAGAAACGATACTCAAATGCAGCTACCGTATCCCTCACAAGCCCCATCATGACATCTTCGTCATAGCCTGTAACGATGGATGCACTGCAGTTAAGTCTAAGGAGAGGTATGTCCGACGAGTCCTCAAAATTTGCAAAACGCAGTGCGACACCCCTGTCGGCTGAGAAGGGATAGAACTGAGCAAGAGTACAATGGGTGATATCAGCTACCCCGCCTACGATTGACACACAGTCGCTAAGAGTGTTCGTAAACTGACAGTTTACTAATGACACCCTGGAGTTCACTGCCTTCAGGCCATACCCTTTTGAATTATGTATAACGCTGTTTTGCATCAGCAGTCGCACCTTTGTAGTATCTAGTGCAGCAGAATCGAGCACTACAGCATCACAGGCATTGCGAATCTCCGTACCGCTGATGACTCCTTTTAAAGATGACTCATGAAAATGCACCCCACTCCACTGCCCACTGACTCTGTCATAGGGAAGATATGCGAACATCCTGTCAAGACGGTCGCCACGCAGCACACAATTTTCCAATATAAGGCTGCCGAAGACGTCAATGCCGGCCTTGTCGTGAAAAAACAGTGTGGTGTTGCGCAACGTAAGAGTGGCACCTTCTTCCACTTTCAGACCGCCATATATAATAATAGGTGTAGATGTCTCTATCAACTGGTCGCTGGTAATCACATGATCGTAGAGCTTCTCTGCATTCCAGGTCCATGCACGTAGGTTTACCTTCTGCTGCAGACCACTTTCAAGCACAAAGACGAGATCGTCTTCAACCATCGTTGGCTCAGGATTAGAAGCCTGAGAGGAAGTGAGCTCAACAAACACAAGGATGCTGTCGTTACGTCGTATCTCGATGTCATTTACCTGTGAACCAAGACTGTTGTCCAAATATGATCCGTCTACATTCACACGGAAACCAGTCTGGTTTCTCCGGCTAAGATGAATGTCAGCAATACGCAGACCTTCATCATTATTATTACGAACCCAGAAAGTATAGGTCGCTGAAGGTGTACGTGAGAACAAAGTATCAAGGCTGACGGTATCCGACGAGAATGAAAGGTGCAAAGCAGGACAGGCGCTGAAGTTGTCATCATCAGCACATGCAACAATCATTGCTACTATAAGGATATAAAAAATCCGTTTCATACTATGTACAAAACGGATTTATTCCGGATTTATTGTATTTTACTTTCCAAAGTAGCGCTTTAGCAGGCCAGCGAAGCCAGCACCATGACGCGCCTCGTCCTTGGCCATCTCGTGAACGGTGTCATGGATAGCGTCGAAACCAGCAGCCTTGGCGTTCTTTGCAATACGGAACTTATCCTCACAAGCACCAGCCTCAGCAGCAGCACGCTTCTCAAGATTGGTCTTAGTGTCCCATACGCACTCACCAAGAAGCTCAGCGAAGCGTGAAGCGTGATCAGCCTCCTCGAAAGCATAGCGCTTGAATGCCTCAGCAATCTCAGGATAGCCCTCACGGTCAGCCTGACGAGCCATAGCCAGATACATACCAACCTCACCACACTCACCGTTGAAGTGATTGCGAAGGTCCTGAATCATCTCCTCAGAAACACCTTCCGGCTTGCCGTCACCAATCCTATGAACAGTAGCATAAGTCACATCACCTGTTTCCTGGAGTTCAGAGAACTTAGAAGCAGGAGCTTTACATACTGGGCACTTCTCGGGAGCTGCATCGCCCTCATAGATAAATCCACAAACGGCGCAAATAAACTTTTTCTTCATAATAGTATTTGTTTAGTAATTAAAAATAAAAATAGTCTCACAAAAAACACTGTCTCCGTAAGCCGGGTTCTGTTTTAGCCTGTCATCTATCTACTCCATAAGTCGCCTCATGGCTCTAGCGTTCTACCCTCCATCGTGCCAAGCTCGGGCGGGCAACCCTATCTGACGACGGTATACATGAACTTGCAGCCTCCAGTCGGCACAGCCCTGTGATCACCCACAGGCTGGTGGTCTCTTACACCACCTTCTCACCCTTACTCCCCAGGGAGCGGTCATTCTCTTCTGCCGGCACCTACTGTCACCAATAGCTTCTACTTTCAGAAGTGGAGCGCCCTATGCTGCCCGGACTTTCCTCTGACGCAAGGCCAGCGACAAGCCGAAACAGTGTTTTCGATTGCAAAGATAAATATTTTAATTGAAATATGAAAGTAAATACCATAAGAATTCTAATACAATACACAATAATTAAAATATGGCAACTAAAACGAGGTGTATTCCTTAATTTTATCAACAATTT
>DGTJ01000071.1:0-16501 GCA_002393725.1 Prevotella sp. UBA4339
CATAACTTTGTTGTCGTTCATAATAAGTTTGTTTAAATGATATTTAATACGATAATTGATTTTGCTGGAATCTTAACTGTGAGGACACCTTTCTTCAGCTTGGCATCCTTGTAGTCTTTAGGAGAAACGACATCAGGATTTTTGAAGTCGTTGTAGTCAGCTGCATTCTTAGACGTGAGTATGCGGCCGCTGACGCTCTTTGCCTTGAATCCCTCGATATTGAAGTCGATGGTCTGTGCCTTGTCGAGCGACACGTTGGTGATGGCAAGAACGATGCCTCCATCCTGAGTCTTGGCAGCAGAAGCGGAGAGGAGAGGGCAGGGGCGTGTGCTGTTGTCAGCCGTCTTTGCCTTTTCCTTGAAATACTCCTTGCTGCACTGGATGGTCTCGCTCTGCAAATCTACTGGCAGATAGGTGGCCTCCTGGAATGGGGTGTACATCTGGAACACGTGATAGGTTGGAGTGAGCACCATGTGGCCTGTGCCTTCCTGATCGGTGAGGATCATTGACTGAAGCACGTTTACCACCTGGGCAATGTTGGCCATCTTCACACGGTCGGTGTACTTGTGGAACACATTGAGGCTCAGTGCTGCCACGAAGGCATCGCGAAGAGCATTCTGCTGGTAGAGGTGTCCAGCGATGGTGCCTGGCTCCTCATCCCACCAAGTGCCCCATTCGTCGACGAGCAGGCCTATCTTGTTCTGAGGGTCTTTCTCGTCCATGATAGCCTTGTGCTTCTTGATCACTTCCTCGATCTCGAGACACTTGCCAAGAGCCCAGTAGTACTGGTCGGTATCGAAGTTGATGGCAGAGCCCTTAGGACCATTCCACCCGGTGCAGGTGTAGTAATGCAGTGAGATGCCTTGCATCTGACGACCGATGTTCTCCATCAGCACCTTTGTCCAGTTGTAGTCGTAGTCGCTGGCACCCGAGGCGATGCGGTAGAGCTTGTTGTCACCCTGATCGCGAAGGTAGGTGTTGAACTTACGATACTCGTTGGAGTAATAGTCGGGGCGCATGTTTCCGCCACATCCCCATGCCTCGTTGCCTATACCGAAGTACTTCACGTGCCAGGCCTTCTCACGACCGTTCTGTCTGCGCAGACGAGCCATAGGAGTGTCACCGTCGGATGTCATATACTCCACCCACTGAGCCATCTCCTTGACAGTGCCAGAGCCTACATTACCGCTGATATACGGCTCGCAGCCCAGCATCTCACAGAGATTGAGGAACTCATGCGTTCCAAAGGAGTTGTCCTCGATGGTACCGCCCCAGTTGTTGTTACGCAATGAGGGGCGCTGAGACTTAGGGCCAATGCCGTCCATCCAGTGATAGTCGTCAGCGAAGCATCCTCCCGGCCAGCGTAGAACGGGAATCTTCAGAGCCTTCAGGGCCTCGAACACATCCTTGCGGTAGCCGTTGATGTTTGGTATCTGAGAGTTCTCGCCCACCCAGAGACCACCATAGATACAGCTTCCGAGGTGCTCAGAGAACTGGCCGTAGATCTCCTTGTTGATCTTCGCACCAGCCTTGTCAGCATGTATGGTAGCCTTGACGTTGTCAGCAGCTGATGCTCCGATGGCAAAAGCTGATATTGATAATGCTAAAAACAGTCTCTTCATAATTATACCTTATTTATTATCCACAGCAGCTTGCTCTACAGGCAGACAGCGCTTGTAGGTCTCGATATACTTCTCGAAGCCTGCAACATCCTCGGGAGTAGGAGCGATGCTGACACCGGTATTACCAGCGAATACCACTTTCTCCAGATAGTCTGCAAGGTTCAGCTTGTCAGGATTGTTAACGGCATAGCCTGCGAGGAGCGCGATACCCCATGCACCACCTTCGCCAGCTGTCTCCATCACAGAGATAGGACTGTTGAGTGCCGCAGCCAGCATACGCTGACCAACGCCAGGAGTCTTGAAATATCCACCGTGACCGGTGATGCGGTCAACGCGAATCTTCTCCTCCTTGAAGAGGATGTCATTACCAATCTTAAGCACACCGATGGCACCATAGAGGTGGGCACGCATGAAGTTGGCGAGGTTGAACTTGTCGTTGGCAGAACGCAGGAACATCGGGCGTCCCTCGCTCAGACCAGTCACAGGCTCACCGCTGACATAGTTGTATGCCATGAGTCCGCCACAGTCTGCATCACCCTCGAGAGCCTTATTGAAAAGCTTGCCGTAGAGCTCGTTCATATCCACCTTGATACCAAGGAGTTGCTGATATTCCTTAAAGAGACCTACCCAGGCATTGATATCACTGGTGCAGTTGTTGCAGTGAACCATTGCCACAAGACTTCCGTCAGGAGTAGTCACCATGTCGATCATCTCATAGGGCTTGCTCAGAGGCTTCTCGAGAACAATCATCGAGAATGACGATGTGCCAGCGCTGACATTACCAGTGCGCTGCTTAACGGCATTGGTAGCTACCATTCCCGTGCCTGCATCACCCTCAGGAGGACATACAGGAATGCCTGCCTTCAGATGGCCGCTGACATCGAGCTTCTTTGCTCCCTCAGGAGTAAGGAATCCGGCATTCTCACCAGCATTGAGTGACTTGGGTAGGATGTCGAGAAGTTTCCAGGAGAATCCCTTCGGTGCGATGAGCTCGTCAAACTTCTTAACCATCTCAGCATCGTAGGTCTTGGTAGCAGGATCAACAGGAATCATACCTGAAGCATCGCCAACACCGAGGACAAACTTACCGGTAACCTGCCAGTGAACGTAGCCTGCCAAGGTAGTGAGATACTTGATGTCGGAGACGTGCTCCTCATTGTCGAGAATAGCCTCATAGAGATGGCTGATGCTCCAACGGAGAGGAATATTGTAGTTGAAGAGCTTAGAGAGCTCAGCAGCAGCCTTTCCCGTGTTGGTGTTACGCCATGTGCGGAACGGCACCAGGATCTCCTGCTTCTCGTTGAAAGCCATATATCCGTGCATCATGGCCGAGAAGCCAATGGCTGCAAGAGCCTCTATCTCACAGTCATACTGCTTGGCAACATCCTTGCGTAGCTCTGCATAGCAGTCCTGCAGTCCGTACCATATAGCTTCGGTAGAGTAGGTCCACAGACCGTCTACCAACTGGTTCTCCCACTCATGTGATCCCTGTGCGATGGGCTTATTGTCCTCGTCGATGAGGACAGCCTTGATTCTTGTGGAACCGAATTCGATTCCCAAGATTGCTTTTCCAGCCTCGATTGTTTGTTTTGCAGTCATAATTATTTATTTTGTTATGAAATAAATGTGAATAATGCGCAGAAATTTTTCCAGAAATATTAAGAAATAAATAATTATTCTTATTTCTGGCCAAAATTATTCACATTATTCTAATTTCTTTCATAAATATTATTTCAGCGCTTTGTTAAGCATGTAATATATCTCATTGTTCTGGAGTTGCTGCTTGAACTCGCTGGTCTTAGTCTCCTTGTTGATGCGAACATACTCTATGCCCGTCATCTCAGCGAAGTCCTCCCAGTACTCTTCTGTGATGTCGTAAGAGAAAGCGCTGTGGTGAGTACCTCCTGCGAGGATCCATGCTCCTGCACCAATCTCGAATGTAGGCTGTGGAACCCAGAGGGCTGAAGCCACAGGAAGGTTTGGCATTGGCTTTGGCTCGATGCACTCCACCTCCTGAGAAATCAGGCGGAAGCGGTTGCCGAGGTCAACAACAGTGGCCTTGATACCACGGCCTACCTTAGATGTGAACACGAGGCGGGCTGTCTGCTGCTTGCGGATACCGATACCGAGGAAGTGAACCTCGAGCTTTGGCTTGTCGGTAGCGATGAGCGGACAAACCTCGAGCATGTGGCTCTGCAGGCAAGACGAGCGGTCGCCAGCGAAGTTGAGGGTATAGTCCTCGAGGAAAGAGCATCCTGTGGGCAGGCCCTGAGAGATGACCCAAAGAGTACGATAGAGACAAGCAGTCTTCCAGTCACCCTCGGCACCGAAGCCATAGCCTTCTGCCATCAGGCGCTGAGAGGCGAGGCCAGGGATCTGGTCGAAGCCGCAGAAGTCCGGAGCATCGATGTCTGCATCGCCAAGGTCGTCGAAGTTGGTCGTGAATGCTGTAGCACCCTCGTCCTTCAGTACGCGGCGCAGTGCTATCTCAGCCTTTGCTGCGTTCTTCACCTTCTGCCAGTAAACCTCTTCGCCCGACTCGTCGATCTTGATAGTGTACTCTTTCTTGTACTCCTCAACGAGGGCATCAGCCTCTGCATCGGTAACCTTCTTGAAGTACTCCATCAGAGAAGATACAGGATAGTAGTCTACGTGATATCCCAGGCGCTGCTCGAACTCCACGCGGTCACCATCGGTAACAGCGACGTTGTTCATGTTCATACCGAACATCAGGCAGCGTACGTTCTTTGCGTCAGCCACACCTGCAGCAACGCGAGCCCAAACGGCAATCTTCTTCTGAGCCTCCTCGCTCTTCCAGTAGCCGCAAACCACCTTACGAGGAACACGCATACGTGTGCAGATATGTCCGAACTCGATATCACCGTGAGCACTCTGGTTCAGGTTCATGAAGTCCATGTCCATTGTCTCCCAGGGGATCTCGGCATTATATTGTGTGTGGAAGTGGAGCAGAGGCTTCTGAAGGTCCTGAAGACCCTTGATCCACATCTTTGCAGGTGAGAAGGTGTGCATCCATGTGATGACACCTACGCACTTGTCATCATTGTTGGCAGCCTTCATGACAGCCTCTACTTCCTTAGAGCTGTTGGCTGTACCCTTATATACCACTTTGATAGGAATGATACCACTGTCGTTAAGGCCAGCAACCATCTCCTTAGAATGACCGTCAACAGCAACTACAGCGTCGCCTCCGTAAAGAAGCTGTGCACCAGTTACCCACCAAATCTCGTAATTATCAAATGCTTTAATCATGATTTTTAAAAAGTTTTTGAGTTAATATTGTTGTTAATGTTTCTGTCCTTTTTGTCCATAATAGGCGTTGGGACCATGCTTGCGCATATAGTGCTTCTCCACGAGGAGCGGATTCATCGTGAGCTCAGGGTTGACAGAGTATGCGATGAATGCCATCTTTGCACACTGCTCCATCACCTTTGCGTTGTACACGGCATTGTCGGGAGACGTTCCCCATGAGAAGGGACCGTGATTCTTTACCAGTACGGCAGGAGTGTGGTCAGGATTGATCTTGCGGATATTCAGGATCTCGTCGACAATCACGTTACCTGTCTCGAGCTCATAGTTACCCTTTACCTCTGCCTCAGTCATGTCTCTTGTGCAAGGGATATCCTGATAGAAATAGTCGGCATGTGTGGTTCCGATGTTTGGAATGTCACGTCCTGCCTGTGCAAAGGCTGTGGCATAGGTAGAGTGGGTGTGAACCACTCCCTTTATGTTAGGGAATGCCTTGTAGAGCACGAGGTGTGTAGGAGTGTCGGATGACGGGTTGAGGTCGCCTTCGACCACCTCACCGGTCTCCAGGCTTACCACTACCATGTCAGAAGCCTTCATGACGTCATAGTCAACCCCAGAAGGCTTGATTACTACCAGACCGTTCTCGCGATCAATACCAGAAACGTTTCCCCATGTGAAGATAACGAGGTTCTGTTTTACCAAGTCAAGATTAGCCTTGAATACTTTTTCTTTTAATTCTTCGAGCATAATAGAATTTTGTCAGTTTGATTTGTTATAACTTGAATGAAGGTTCTTCATTGTAGATGCGCTTGTTGAACCGATATAAGGCAGCCCCGCGCTTGGAGCCCTTCTTGTCGATGAGCTCCGTCTTTTCAATGAAGTTCATTTCCTTGATTCGTTTGCGGAAATTTCGCTTATCGAGTTCCTCTCCATATACTGCCTCATATAGATGTTGCAGCTGAGTAAGGGTGAAGAGGCTTGGCAAGAGGCGGAATCCAACAGGTTCTGTAGAGAGTTTCTGCCGCATAAGCTTACGTGCCTTAAGAACCATCTCGTTATGGTCGGAGTAGAGACGTGGAATCTCATCGATGTTTACCCATTCTACTCCATGCTGCTTACGTAGTTGGTCATCATACTCATTGACGCTGATGAGAGCATAGTATGCAATAGATATCACCCTCTCTCCAGGGTCGCGGTCTACGCTTCCGAAGGCTCCCACTTGCCGCATGTAAAGATTCCGCAGTCCAGTAAGGTCGTAGAGCACACGGTTGGCAGCATCATCGATGCTCTCGTCGCCGCGAACGAAGCCTCCATAGAGGCTCCATTCACCACGACCAGGGTCCATCTGTCTCTTGCCTACCAGTATGCGCAACTTTCCTTCGTCAAAACCGAAGATGATGCAGTCTACCGATACCCAGACCTTGGAATGTTCACCATAGAATCCTGTCATTTCTTACAATCCTATATATGATTCTTGGTCGGATTACCAGAAATAAGCATAGAAGCAGCTTACGAGGCCTACTACCAGCAGTGTGCCAACGATATCCCATACTCCCCAGCTCTCACGAATGCTCTTCTTGAACTCTGGAGTGAAGGTGATGGCCTCTATCTGCTCCTTGGATGGTGCAGGTGTGAAGCAGCTTACGCAAATCATAAGTAAGATGATGAATACGAGCAGCCAGCACTCGAAGATGAGCCAGTTGGTCTGCCAGAACCATGTTGTAGCGTCCCAGAAGGCACCGTCCATCACTGCCTTGCCGGAATCAGTAATGACGTTGGTAATGAGTCGAACCATACCAATGAGGAATCCACCGATAAGGCCCCACTCACCTGCCTTAGGAGTAATCTTCTTGGAGAAGATACCCAGTGTGAACACTGCCACCATAGCCGGAGCAATCAGTGACTGGATGTCCTGCAGGTAGCTGTAGAGGTTACCCATGTTCATCATGATAGGCATCCATAAGAGACCGAGCAGAACGACAACCACAGTAGCCATACGTCCAACGAATACATAGTGAGCCTCGCTCATGCCCTTCTTCATAGGCTTGTAGAAGTCCTCTGTGAAGAGTGTAGCACAGCTATTGAAGAAAGCAGCCAGTGATGCTACGAGAGCGCAGACGAAACCGATGGTCACGATACCCTTGATACCAGCAGGAAGGATGTTCTTGACCATCATGGCGAAAGCACCGTCGGTAGACTCGTGGTTGTTGATATCCATCACGATGCCGCTGTCAGGATTCTGTGACAGAGCGTACGCAATCATACCAGGGATAAGGAACATGAAGCAAGGGAGGATCTTGAAGAAACCGGCAGCAATGGTACCACGACGGGCACGAGCCATCACAACCTTATTGTCCTCACCAGGCACCTGTCCGAGAACACGCTGAACGATGTGCTGGTCAGTACACCAGTACCAGAAACCGATGATAGAAGCCCCGAGGAACACAACGTATCCAGGGAACTGAGGATACATCGGGTCGCCCGGATCAGTGTGGAACATATGTGTCGTTCCGTATCCGTCGTGAGCTGCATTACAAGCAGCCATCATGTTGCTCCATCCCTGGGTTATGCTTCCGTCGCCAAGGGCAGACAGACCGAGGAAGAGAACGAGGAATGAACCGATGATAAGGATAGGGGTCTGAATAGATGATAGAGTCATCACACCCTTCATGCCTCCAAACACTGTGAATACAGCCGTGATGGCAATCAGACCGATGGCACCATACCAGAACGGGATTCCCAGAAGGTATTTGAAGAAGATACCTCCAGTAAACGCTGTTACACTAACCTTTGTCAGCACGTAGGCTACCAGTGTGATGATAGAAAGCCATGATCCGGTGCGCTGTGTGTAACGGAACTTAAGGAAGTCAGGCATAGTGATGATCTTACCCATCTTGTTGATGAGCAGCTGATAGAACGGAACGAAGAGCCATCCGAGGATAAGGATCATCCATCCCTGCATCTCCCAGTGAGCCATACCCACACCATCCTTGGCACCAGTACCAGCGAGACCTACGAGGTGCTCAGAACCGATGTTGGCAGCAAAGATAGCCATACCAATCACATACCAAGGCTCACCCTTACCGAAGAGGTAGGCAGATGAGTCTTCGCCCTGCTGGGCTTTCTTGTCTTTCCAGATAGCATACCAAACGGCAGCAACAACTCCCAAGAGGCCAACGATGAGTACAACCCAGTCGAGCCAGATGAATTCATTTGAACTCCAATTCATTTTGTCGATTTTTTATTAGATGTTAGTAATTTATTTGATAGAGAACTTGTAAGCAGCGTGGCTGAAGTACTTATCGCCAGGATTGAGAACAGGCTGTACCCAGTCAGGATGGTTTGGAGAATCAGGATACTTCTGGCTCTCGAGGCATACACTTACGTGCTTGGGGTAGGTGATGCCGTTCTTGCGAGCGATATCCTTGTCGGGACCAACACCCTGGAAGTTACCACTGTAGACCTGTACTCCAGGCTCGTTGGTGAACATCTCCATGAAGATGCCTGTCTTTGGAGAATAAAGGCTTGCGCATACCTGGGTATCGTCACCCTTACCGTCCTTGTAGGTGTTAAGGCAGAAGTTATGGTCATATCCTGTAGCATTCTGGATTTGGTCGAACTCGCTCTTTATGCTGTCACCGAGAGCATGAGGAGTACGGAAGTCCATGGGAGTACCCTCAACAGGCTTGATTTCACCTGTCGGTATATATAGTTTGTCGCTTGGAGTGAAATTGTCAGCATTCACGTATAGCACCATGTCATAGGCAGGCTGTGTGAAGTCACCGCTCAGGTTATAGTAGTTGTGATTTGTCTGATTAATGATTGTAGGCTTGTCTGTCTCAGCCTCCCAAGTCATGTCCAGGACATTGTCTGCTGTGACCTTGTATGTCGTAACAGCCATAACCTTTCCTGGGAATCCGTTTTCACCGTCAGCAGCAACGATGGTGAGCTTGAGAATAGAATCACCGATCTGCTCAGCATCGTACACCTGATGCATCCATCCTGTATTACCACCTCCGTGAAGACAGTTAGGACCATCATTCTTCTTCAGCTGAATCACATTGCCATTAAGTGTGAACTTACCATCCTTGATACGGTTTGCATAGCGACCTACGCTTGATCCGTAGTCAGTAGGAGTGTTGATGGTGTCAGCGTACTGGGCGATATTGTCGAATCCAAGTACGACATCAGTCGGCTTGCCATCTTTGTCAGGCACTACGAGAGAAACAATACGGCCTCCATAGTTGGTGATGCAAACTTCCATTCCTTTCTCGTTCTTCAGAGTGAAGAGCTTGACTGGCTTGTCTTGAATGGTTGTGTCAAACTTGGCAGGGTCTAAGCCTGAAACCGTTAACACTGGAGCCTGTTGAGCTTCAGAACATGAGAGCATCAGCGCAGCTACGCCAAGGCTCAGAAAACTGCATTTAAGTGCATTCATTTTCATTCGTTTTAAGTTGTTATTACGTTAGAGATTATATTTTGGGTGTAAATTTACGACTTATTTTCGAAATGACAATGAAAAAAGAGAAAAAATTTAGCGGTAAGGTGTAAAAATTACACTTTACCGCTAATAATTAACTTTTATAAACACTAATTGTGTCCTTAGAGATAGCTATTAGCAAATTTTGCGAGAGCCATCCCCGATAACGACATCATAAACTTTTGGCTCGTGACCATACTTCTCGTTGAAGCGCTTCTTAGCGTCTTCAATGAACTTTTTGTACAGATCATTTCTTACGAGGTTGATGGTGCATCCTCCAAAGCCACCACCCATGATACGGGAACCAGTGACACCGTTCTCCTTGGCAATATCATTCAGGAAGTCGAGCTCTTCGCAAGAAACCTCATAGTCCTTAGAGAGACCCTCGTGAGTCTTGTACATCATCTCACCAACCTTCTCGTAGTCACCCTCGTTAAGAGCATCACATACAGCAAGAACCCTGTCTTTCTCACCGAGAACGAACTTAGCCCTCTTGTAGTCCTCTTCACCAACGGCATCCTTTACCTCCTCAAGCTGTTCCCAAGTGCAGTCGCGAAGAGTCTCGAACTTGCCCTCCGGGTGAGCGGCCTGAATATGCTTAACAACATTCTCACAAGAGTTACGACGGTCGTTATAAGGAGAACCGGCAAGTTGGTGCTTTACTACAGAATCGAGCAGAACAAGTCTATATCCGTCTGGCTTGAATGGGAAATACTCAAACTCGCGGCTGCGGCAATCAAGACGCATCAGGCATCCTGCCTTACCGAATACCGATGCGAACTGGTCCATGATACCACAGTTTACACCACAATAATTGTGCTCAGTAGCCTGACCAGCGAGAACCATATCCCACTGAGAAACCTTATTCTCACCGAAGATGTCATTCAGTCCACATGCGAAGCAGCTCTCCATGGCAGCAGACGAAGACATACCAGCCCCGAGGGGTACATCACCAGAGAATGCGATGTTGAAACCTTTAACGGGAACGCCTAACTTCTTCATCTCCAAAGCAATACCATAGATATAACGCGACCAAGAAGCCTTTGGGCCATTCGGGTCAGAGAGCTTAAAGTCTACACGGTCCTTGAGATCAATAGCATAAGCCATCACGGTATCTTCTGTGCCGTTTGCACGCATTTCTGCTACAACACCCTTATCTACAGCTCCAGGAAATACGAAGCCACCATTATAATCGGTGTGCTCACCAATGAGGTTGATACGACCCGGAGAAGCATATACATTACCTGTCTTTCCATCAAAGTGCTTGATAAAGCGACTTCTTACAAATTCAATGTCTACCATATTATAATATAATAATGTGTTATTTTGATTAATCTACTTTTATGTCAGTATTAACGTTCTTGCATCCGATAAGAGCATAGAACAAGATATATGCGAGCATTGCAATTACGAGCCAGTAACTTACAATAGGACCAGCACTCTTGGCAATAGCTTCCTGAATAAGAGGCATGATACCGCCACCGACAACCATTGTCATAAAGATACCGGAAGCAGCCTCAGTATATTTGCCAAGTCCCTCAACGGAGAGGTTGAAGATGCCACCCCACATGATAGAGGTGCAGATACCGCAGGCAGCAATCAGTATACTCTTTGCCGGAACATCATGTCCGCTGATGGCAAACGTAACGCTCTCCGGCATGAAGATTGCGATCAACAAAAGGATGATTGCTACAGAGCTTACAATAGAAAGCTGCAGCTTTGTTGATACCTTACCAGAGATGGCACTGGAGCAGGCACGTCCGATCATCATCAGAAGCCAGTATGCAGCAGCCAGTGAGCCTCCGATGGCAGCAGCGCCCTCGAAGCCAAGGTCAGTAACGTAGAAATTGAGCTCCATAGGAATACCGATCTCAATGCCCACATAGAAGAAGATGGCAATTACGCCAAGCAGACAATGGCGGAAAGCCAGAGGGCTATGCTCATACTGAATATCCTTATTTCCGAGATTTGGCTCAGGGATGGCTACGGAGCGGATGATGAAGAATGAAATAGCGAATACTGCCATACCGATGAAGAGCAGTGGTGCTACGTCGCTCATACTTGTATCCTTTGTAACAGTTCCTACCAAGATACCGGCAAGCAGCGGTGTCAAGGTGCCTGTAAGAGAGTTCAGCGTGCCACCTACCTGGATGAGCTGATTACCCTTGTTGCCACCACCTCCAAGAAGGTTAAGCATCGGGTTGACCACAGTGTTGAGCATGCAGACACAGAATCCGCAGATGAATGCTCCGAGGAGATAGATAATCAGGTTAAGAGCGACGGGAATGCTATCGTATGTGAAAACGTATGTCCCGGCTCCAACGAGGCTTGACAGATACTGGAATGCCAAACCGATCACTCCAACAGCAAGAGCGATAAGTGCAGTCTTCTTATAACCATATTTGGTAAGCATCTTACCTGCCGGTATACCCATAAACAGATAAGCTGCAAAATTCATAAGGTTACCCCATGCCTTTGCGAAAGGATATTCAAATCCCCAAATGTTTCCAAAAGGTGCTCCCATATTCGTGACGAAGCTAATCATCGCGAATATGAAGCACATTGTTATTATGGCAATAAGTTTGCCATTGTTTTTTGTTTCTGTCATATTAAATTGTCTTGTAGTAATTTTTGCCGTTTACTCTGCTATGCCAAAGCGATAGATAGTCTTCTGCTTATAGCGCTGTCCAGGATTGAGGACAACACTTGGGAAGTATGGGCGGTTTGGCGTGTCAGGGAAATGCTGTGTTTCAAGACAAACTGCCGAGCGGCGTGGGAAAGTGCAGCCATTGGCACCTTTGTAGCCTGATGCAAAGTTAGCAGTATAGAGCTGCATGCCTGGTTCTGTCGTATAGCACTCCAGTGTACGTCCGCTCTTCGGTTCTGTTACTCTTGCAGCAAAGCTCAGTTCGCCTTCCTCTTTCTTGTTAAGTACGTAATTATGGTCATAGCCGTGACCGAACTTAATCTGCTCGTTGTCAGCATCTATCTCCTGTCCGAATGTCTTTGGCTTACGGAAGTCGAATGGAGTGCCTTCAACCTTCAGAATCTCACCAGTAGGAATAGCTGTATCGTCTGTAGGAAGATAGAAGTCAGCATTTATCTCACAGATCTGGTCCTCGATAGTAGGAGTAGGATCAGCAGTACCTGCAAGACTGAAGAATGCGTGATGAGTCAGGTTTACGATGGTCTTTTTGTTTGTTGTCGCAAGATATTCAATAACCAGTTCGTTAAGGTCGGTAAATGTGAATTCAACGGTAATATCCAGCTCTCCCGTGAAGCCTTCTTCACCATATGAAGACACTCTATGGAGTGCCAGGGATCGGGGACCCATCTGCCGGGCATCCCATACCTTTGCGTTGAATCCTACTAAACCGCCATGAAGATGGTTTGGTCCATCGTTTATTGCCAGTTGGTATTCCTTGCCGTTCAGCGTAAACTGTCCCTTGCAGATACGGTTGCCCCAGCGTCCGATAAGCGTTGAGAGATAAGGCTCGTTTCCGCTTGTGAGCTGCTGGATACTGTCGTGTCCTTGAATAACGTTTGCTACTTTGCCATCCTTGTCAGGAACCATAATAGCGCAGATTGCTCCACCATAGTTGCTGATAGCTACTTCGTAGCCCTTACGGTTTCTAAGGATGTACAGATCGGTTTTCTTACCATTGATAGTGGCCTGGAAGTTCTCCCGCTTCAGACCACACAGATTCGCTGTTTCTGTTGTATTAGCCATAATTGAATGTTTTTAGTCACAAAACTATACTGTCTGCAAAGTAACACAAAAAAATCCAAACTAACGAATGAATCAGCGAAAAAAATGCTTTGGGAAATATTAAAAAAGCCTAAATCCTGTTTTGTAGATAATCTGCGACCACATAACTGCTACCTCCGATGAACACGAAATCGTCGGGTGCGGCAGCTTTTTGGGCTGATTGACAGGCTTCTATGACGCTGGGGTAGCTTTCGCCAATCAGACCTTTCTGCTCTCCGATGATTTTCAGTACGTTTTCAGAGACAGAGCGCTTATTTGCGGCTTTGGTGAAATAGTATGTTGCATCTTTAGGTAATAGATTCATGATTCCGTCCAGGTCTTTGTCTTCAACAATACCGAATACGATATGCATCTTGTTGCATCTGACCATGCTTAGCTGTCGACTGATATATTCCCATCCAGCCACATTATGGCCGGTATCGCATACAGTCTTCGGGTGTTCGGAAATCGTTTGCCATCTGCCTTTCAGTCCTGTAATCTCACATACGGACAAAAAGCCATTCGCTACCTCCTTACCCTTGTCTTCAGGTCTGGAATTATCGTTGAAGCGGTACATATATCCCAACTCCTCCAGCTTCCTTACTGCAGTCAGAATAGTATTAGCATTCTTCTCCTGATAGATACCTTTCAGCTCTCCCTGGATGTTTCCGTAGTGCTTTGTCAGATAATGAATGCTACTATTGGTTATTTCTGTTTTGAGCACTTCAGGATCGTCTTCAGCAAATACAACGTGTGCACCAGTCTTTTTGGCTACTGCCTCAAAGACCGGACGCGTCTCAGGTGTTGTCTCTCCGATAATGACAGGTACATTCTCTTTCATGATACCAGCTTTCTCCATTGCTATCTGCTCAAGGGTGTTACCCAGCTGTTGCATATGGTCATAGCTGATATTGGTGATTATCGAAATAATGGGGGTGATGATATTGGTACAGTCCAGTCGTCCGCCAAGTCCTACTTCAATGACAGCAATGTCGACCTTCATGTCGCTGAAATACTTGAAAGCCATAGCTGTTGTCACTTCAAAGAAACTTGGTGACAGTGGCTCGAAGAATTCCTTCTCTTTGGCCACGAAGTCAACGACATAATTCTCGTCAATAGGCCGGCCGTTGACTCTTATTCGTTCAGAGAAGTCTACAAGATGTGGTGACGTGTATAGTCCGACCGTATATCCGCACTGTTGAAGAATAGCAGACAACGTATGAGCACAAGAGCCCTTGCCATTTGTTCCGGCAACATGTATCGTAAGATAGTTGCGATGCGGATGGCCAAAATGTTCATCTAACTTCAGTGAGTTCTCCAAGCCTTCTTTATAGCCAGTTGCACCCTGCTTCTCAAACATTGGCATCTGGTTGAACAGATAATGGCAAGTCTCCTTGTAGTTCATACGTTTTTAATATTAATTGAAATAGTTCTTGAAACGCCGGAAAATAGAGTCACGGGTAATCTTGTCGCCTTTGAAGTTGTCGCTTCTCTTGAATTTCTCGATAGCCTCCTTCTCTTCACGACTGAGAGTCTTTGGCACATAGACACTGATGTTTACCACCATGTCGCCCTTGCCGCTTCCATATCCTTGTACCACCGGCAGTCCTTTTCCACGAAGGCGAAGGGTCTTTCCTGGCTGGGTACCGCTGTCGAGCTTCACCTTGAGTCGTGTTCCGTCGATGGTCGGAATCTCGACATCTCCTCCCAGAGCTGCTGTAGGGAAGTCGAGCAACAGGTTGTAGATCAGATCATTGCCGTCGCGAACGAAAGTGTCATTATCCTCTTCTTCGATGTATACCTGGATATCTCCACTTATGCCATTATGCTTACCTGCATTACCTTTTCCGGGAACGTTGACAACCATTCCTTCAGCAACACCAGCAGGTATGTTTATCTCAACGACTTCTTCGCCTTTCTCGACACCTGTACCACCACAGTGCTTACATTTGTTCTTGATGATCTGACCTTCACCACCGCAGGTAGGGCATACACTCTGCTGCTGCATCATTCCGAAGATGCTTTGAGTGGTGTGAGTGATAACACCTTGTCCGTGACATGTTGGACAAGTCTCCTTTCCGCTTCCTGCCTCAGCTCCAGAACCATGGCAATGAGGGCAGGGGATATCCTTTCTGACTTTGAATTTCTTTGTTACGCCTTTGTTGATTTCTTCTAATGAGAGTTTTACCTTGAGGCGCAAGTCGCTGCCCCGATGCTGCTGTGACCTACGCTGTCCACCGCCACCGAATCCTCCGAATCCGTGTCCACCGAAGATATCCCCGAACATCGAGAATATATCATCCATGTTCATAGAAGCTCCACCGAATCCGCTGAAGTCAAAACCTCCGGCCCCGCCTCCAGGTCCGGCAAAACCGAACTGGTCATATTGCTGACGAGTCTTCGGGTCGTGCAGTACGTTATATGCTTCTGCTGCTTCCTTGAACTTCTCCTCAGCCTCCTTGTCGCCAGGGTTGCGGTCAGGGTGGTATTTGATGGCTATCTTTCGATACGCCTTCTTAATCTCGTCTTCTGATGCGCCTTTGTCGACGCCCAGCACTTCATAATAGTCACGTTTTTGTGCCATATAATATTATTCTCCTTATATCATTTTACTGGCCAACAGCTACTTTTGCATGGCGGATGACCTTGTCGTTAAGCTTATAACCTTTTTGCAGACAGTCGATTACCTTTCCTTTCTTGTCGTCACCCATTCCCGGGACCATAGCGACGGCCTCGTGTACGTCAGTGTCGAAGTCGGCATTCTCAGTCTCGATGATGCTTACCCCCTGAGCCTCGAGTGTCTTGATGAATTTCTGATGGATCAAGTCCATTCCTTCACGGAGCACTTTCGGGTCATCAGTCTTTGCGCCATTCTCGATGGCTCTCTCCATATCGTCGATGATGGGCAGAATGGTTGTTATGACTTTCTCGCCACCATTGAGGATGAGTTCGGCACGCTCCTTCAGTGTGCGCTTACGGTAGTTGTCAAACTCAGCTGCTTTGTATAGCATCTGCGTCTTCAGCTCCTCAATCTCTTTCTGTGCCTTTTCCAACGGGTCTTCCTCAGTATCCTCTGAGTTCACTGTCTCTTCTGTCGCTTCAGACTCATCTGCCTTTTTGTCAGTCTCTTCCACTGGATCCTCTTTCTGAGTGTCCTCGTTTTCAATATTGATATCTTTTTCTGTCATAATAGCAATTAATTTATTCGTTAACGGTATAGCAGCAAAATCTGTGCCACTGTTGTTATGAGTACATCTTTTCTTTCTGTTCCTTTATCTGTTCGTCGTAGATGTAGTCATCATACGTCATGAGTTTGTCGATGGTGCCCTTTGGAGTCAGTTCTATGATTCTGTCAGCCACGGTGTTGATAAATTCATGGTCGTG
>DGTJ01000071.1:16605-21916 GCA_002393725.1 Prevotella sp. UBA4339
ATTGACTCAAGGTCAAGATGGTTAGTCGGTGTGTCAAGAATCAGGCAGTTGGCATTCTTCAGTTGCATACGTGCAATCATACAGCGCATCTTCTCTCCTCCTGACAGCACATTTACATGTTTAAGCACGTCTTCTTCCTTGAACAGCATACGCCCGAGGAAAGACTTCATTGTCACCTCGTTTCCAGGACCCCATTGTGACAGCCAGTCTACAAGGTTCATCTCGCTCTGGAAGAACTCTGTGTTGTCGAGTGGCAGATATGCCGTTGTGATAGTGACACCCCATTTGAAGGTACCTGCATCAGCCTTCCTGTTGCCATTGATTATTTCGAACAAGGCTGTCATGGCTTTTGGGTTATGTGACAGGAACACGGTCTTCTGGCCTTTTTCTATAGTGAAGTTCACGTTGTCGAAAAGTACTGTTCCGTCTGAATCTACAGCTTTCAGGCCTTCTACCTCAAGTATCTGTGTTCCAGGCTCTCGCTCCATAGAGAAGATGATACCGGGATACTTACGTGTCGATGGTGTGATTTCCTCGACATTCAGTTTTTCCAGCATCTTCTTTCGTGATGTGGTCTGTTTTGACTTTGCCACATTTGCAGAGAATCTGCGTATAAACTCCTCAAGCTGTTTGCGCTTCTCTTCAGCCTTCATCTTCTGGTTTTGTGCCTGGCGCAGAGCCAGCTGACTCGACTCATACCAGAAAGAATAGTTACCACTGAAGAGCGTCACCTTGCCGAAATCGATGTCCACGGTCTGTGTAGAGACAGCATCGAGGAAGTGACGGTCGTGCGACACTACCAGTACGCATTGCTCCAGATTTGAGAGATATTCCTCCAGCCACTGTACCGTGTCAAGGTCGAGGTCGTTTGTAGGCTCGTCGAGCAGCAGGTTGTCTGGATGTCCGAAGAGTGCCTTGGCCAGCATCACTCGTACTTTCTCATTATTTGAGATTTCCGCCATTTGCTTCTGATGCTGCGACTCCTTCACTCCGAGGTTCTGCAGCAGCTGTGCAGCCTCGCTCTCAGCCTCATAGCCGTTCATCTCGGCAAAGGCCATTTCAAGTTCTGCTGCGCGGTTACCGTCTTCTTCCGTCATCTCTGGTTTGCTGTATAGAGCTTCGCGCTCTTTCATGTTTTCCCACATGGGCTTATGTCCCATCAGCACGGTATCCATGACGGAGAAGGCATCATATTTGAAGTGGTCCTGCTCAAGCACGCTCATACGCTCGCCGGGCAGCATTTCAACAGAGCCCTTGTTTGGCTCCAGTTCACCACTGATGGCACGCAGCAGAGTTGACTTTCCTGCTCCGTTGGCACCGATGATGCCATAGATGTTTCCACTAGTGAATTTCAGATTGACATCCTTGTAGAGTGTCTTCTTACCGAATTGTATTGCTAAGTTTGTAACTGTGATCATCTCTTTCCTTACACCTTATTTATATGATATAAATTGAATTAGGCTGCAAAGGTACAAAAAATCCATGAAATACCAACATGTTTCATCTTTTTTTTGTACCTTTGCCGCCGGTATGAGATATAAAGTAGGATATAACCGCGAGGGAGAGTACGAACACTACACCGTAAGCGAGCCTCTGCCGCTTTTGGAGTGGCTGATGGCAAATGTGCAGCAGTCGAAGTCAAAGATCAAGGCTACGCTGCAGGGTAGGGGCATCAAGGTCAACGGCAAGACCGTGTCGCAGTTTGACTTCCCTCTGGAGCGCGGCATGAAGATAGCCGTAAGCAAGACAAAGCGCAACCAGCAGGGTTTCAAGAGCAGATATGTGAAGATCGTCTATGAAGACCGCTGGCTGATAGTGGTCGAGAAGGCTGATGGCATACTGTCGATGGCAGCCGGTCATTCTTCGCTGAATGTGAAGTCTGTGCTCGACGATTATTTCAAGAAGTCCCGCCAGAAATGTACAGCCCATGTGGTTCATCGTCTCGACCGCGATACAAGCGGCCTGATGGTCTATGCGAAGGATATCGAGACTGAGCAGATACTGGAGCATAACTGGCACGACATCGTCTACGACAGGCGCTATGTAGCAGTATGCTCAGGCGAGATGGAGCAGGATGACGGTACGATAGCCAATTGGCTGAAAGACAATAAGGCATTCGTCACTTATTCGTCGCCAGTGGACAATGGCGGAAAGTATGCAGTCACTCATTACCACGTGCTCGACAGGACTCCCGAGCTCTCCCTTGTAGAGTTCCGTCTTGAGACAGGCCGTAAGAATCAGATACGTGTTCACGCTTCCGACATGGGGCATCCTGTGTGTGGCGACGTGAAATATGGCAATGGCGTTGATCCTGTCCATCGTCTGTGCCTCCATGCCTGGCTCCTGTGCTTTACCCACCCGGTGACAGGAGAGCCAATGGAGTTTGAGACACCAATACCCACAGTATTCAGAAAGTTGTTTAAGTGATGGAGAATATCGGTTATTATCTTTTCATTCTGGCAGCCATTATCGTTGCCTTCCTGATAATAAAGAAGGTGACCACCTGTCTGATAAGGTCGATAGTCCTTATCGTATTGGCTGTTGTGCTTGGGTATATCTACTGGATGTATCTCAGGTAGTCTCCTCGGTCCAGATGCGGTCGAATGCCTCACGCAGCTTCTGCTTGTCTGCAATCAGGTTCCTTAGTTCGTTGAGGCTCTTCTCATTAGGCGACTTTGGCAGCCACAATTTGATATATCCGTCAGCAGAGTACTTGCTGTCCATGTGCTCCTTGAATCGTTGCCATTGCTCGTCTTTATCCTTTTCAGGGTAGTTGCTCAGACCGTATTGTATTGTTCTGCGTACCACTACTTCTACGTCGATATCCCTGTCAGCCTCGGCAATGATTTTCCCGTATAGGCTCCTTGGCGCCCTGCTTGCCGATGCCCTGTGATCCTCCACGGCCTCTTTCATTATCTTGATCTGCTCTGTCGAGAACCATTTCTTCAGCCGTGCGTCAGAGGCAAGGATCTTTCCTCCTGTGATATGGTGTATGGCCCTTGGCCCCGACATTCCCAGGTCGTGATATGCAGCTATGGCATATACCATGTTGATGTCTGCACCTGTGGTCTTCACCAAGTCCAGCGACCGGCGTATTACTCTTGTGACGTGCTCCATGTTGTGGGCACGGTCGAATTCTGCGTATTGTGGCAGTATTTTAGTCTCTACGAACTCGACTAAATCAAGGCTTGGGGTATTGTTAATCATAAAAAGTCTGCGAATTTTTTGCAAATTTACGAATTTCTCCTTACTTTTGCAAACAAAAGCAGTAAAAAGTTGATAAAAAGATGAATGTGAAGACCGATTCTCCTAAGGCGTGGCTTCTTGCCGCGCGCCCCAAGACTCTCACTGGCGCAGCCGTTCCGGTGATGATAGGTGTGTCGCTGGCGTGGGTTGATTCCAGGCAGTATGGCGATGATGTGTTTCAGTGGGTAGCAGCTCTGCTGTGCTTCCTGTTTGCCTTTATAATGCAGATAGACGCCAATTTCATCAACGACTTCTTCGACTTTGCCAATGGCACAGACGATACCTCGACCCGTCTTGGCCCTCGTCGCGCTTGTGCCCAGGGATGGGTAAAGCTCAGCTCGATGAAGCGTGCCATCGCCCTTACCACATGTCTGGCTTGCGTCATAGGCCTCCCGCTGGTATGGTTTGGAGGCTTGGAGATGATTCTTGTTGGTGCGGTTTGCGTAGTCTTCTGTTTCCTTTATACCACTCATTTCTCGTATCTCGGGCTTGGCGACTTGCTTGTACTGGTGTTCTTCGGTGTTGTGCCAGTCTGTATTTCCTATTATCTCCACCTACATACTGTCACGTGGCAGGTGTTCCTTGCCTCATTGGCTTGTGGGATGGTGATCGATGCGCTGCTAATCGTCAACAACTACCGTGACCGCGATACCGACCGTGAAGCAGGCAAGAACACTATCATCGTCCGCCTTGGAGCAGAAGCCGGGCGCCAGTTGTATATTGGAGTAGGAGTAGGTGCCATTATCTTAGGGGGTACATTCTGGATGAATGGTCATCCTCTTGCCTTCTTCCTTCCCTTGATATATTTCGTGCTTCACGTCTTTACATATCTTAAGATAAAGCGTATCGACAGGGGTAAAGCGCTGAATCTCTGTCTTGGAGAGACAGCGCGTAATATCTTCATCTATGGTGTTTGCGTAAGTCTTGGGCTACTTCTCGTTTAGTTGAAGAAAGGCCACGACACTCCGATGTGCAGCACGTTGCCATTCACCGGGTAGTGTGGTGAGAGGAATGTCATGTGGTTGGCTCCACCGTTGATCATATTGCACATCGTCACAAAGAATCTTACTCCCTTCAGCCGCATGTTGGCATACACGTCCAGGAAGGGATACTCACCCAGTTCCACGCGGCTGCTCTCATTCTTCTGTATGGCAAACTGATTTATGGCGGGGCAGAAGTCGGGTGCATAGTAGCTTGTAAACCAAGTAGCGTCAGCGCCCAGCTCCACGTCGAGCACTTTGGCAATTCTGAACTTGAGGTACAGATTGGTGAACAGGTTCAGCTTAGGCAATGGCAGCACTTCGTTCTTACTTGATTCCTGATACGTCACTACATTCTCCCAGTTCAGCGGCCCCAGCCTGAAGTTCTGATGCAGCTGTGCTGTGAATACGCTTATATTCGATGATTCCTGGTAGACACCTGCCGTCATGTTGGTCCTGCCATCAGAGGTGGCATCGTAGGTCATGCCATAGTACGTGTAGTTCTTTATGTTGTCCAGGGCTACGAGTAACTTTGTATTGGTCTTCTCGTATGCGAACAGTCCTTCAATCCTTGTGTGTGTCTCTTTCGACATGTCTTCATTGTCCCACCACAGGTGCTTGGAGTGATAGCGGCGCTGGTAGAATGTAGGATTGAGCCTGTGCAGGTATGCCTTTGCCGAGAGTCTCATCGTATCGCCCAGGAGTGCGAAGTTCACGTCGGTGCTGAAGTCAAGTTTCAGCTGGCCTGCATCTTCACCTATGAGCCATGTCTCTGCCGTGGCATTGAAGTGCAGTGTCCTGCCTTGGGTCTTGTTCAGCTGTGCACCGATACTTACGGTGTTTTCCGTCCATGAGTTCTGGTAGGCAGAGTCAGTGTTCTCAAAGATGTTGGGCATCTCATACTTCCTGTATTCGTGGGTGACGAACCCCTTCAGGCCTGCCTTCACGTATTTGTTGAATCCCTCCAGCAGTGCTATGCCGAAGGTGTTCTTTATCTGCAGATGCTTGGTCTGGTCGTATATGCTGTCGCTGCCGTATGTCTGGTCCTTGGTGTAGTATCTGTCCAGATAGTAGCCGGCTGGGGT